>CAZTVH010000245.1:0-3298 GCA_964616965.1 uncultured Bacteroidaceae bacterium
AATAATACTTGTGATACGCGAGATACGTGGAGAAAACATGTGTAATAACTTTCAACTTTCAATTCTCAATTCTCAATTTTCAATTTTCAATTCTCACCATCTCGTAGGTCTGTAGGAAGGCGTATAGCAGCCTGATGCCGTAGCCTGATGCTCCGGGGCAGAAATAGTCCTGCTTCTTGGAGAAGAACGCCACCCCGGCAATGTCGAGATGGATATAGGGGGTCTGCTTGGCAAAATGGGCCAGAAATTTGCCTGCTGTGATTGTCCCCGCCTGTGCGATGCCGCAATTCTTGATGTCGGCGACATCCGACTCAATCAGTTTGTCGTACTCTTTCCAGAATGGGAACTCCACGATGCGCTCGTATACTTGATTGCCCATAATCCGCAAGAGATTGAATGGGTTTTCTGCACCCTGCTGCATGGCCGCAATGCCGTATGTGCCTATGGCTCGCACGGCGGCACCCGTCAGCGTGGCTGCGTCGATAAGCAGTTCAGGGCTATAGTTCGCCACAGCATAGGCGATGGCATCCGCCAAGATAAGCCGTCCCTCGGCATCGGTATTCACCACCTCCACCGTGGTGCCATCGTACATGGTGAGAACATCGTCGGCAGCGTAGGCGTTAAATCCCGGACGGTTGTCGGTCATCGGCAGCAATGCCACCACATGCACGGGCAAGCGGTTCTCGGCTGCTGCAAAGACCACTGCCGCCATCGTGGCCGCACCGGCCATGTCCGACTTCATCTCCCGCATATAGTCGTCGGGCTTGATATTCAATCCACCCGTGTCGTACATCACCCCCTTCCCCACCAGAGCCAAAGGCTTGGTGTTCTCGCACACTGACGGGCAATACTCCAGCACCACAAAACGCGGTTCGTCCACACTGCCCCTATTCACACCCAGCAGTCCGCCCATGCGCAATGCCTCAATCTTCTTCTTGTCGAATACCGTGCAAGCCACCCCCAACTCGTTCGCCCGCTCCTCCAACTCCTTTGCAAATCGTTCGGCATTCAGGTCTGCCACAGGCATGTTCACCTGATTGCGACACCACGCTATATGATTCCAAAGCCGCACATTGCGTTCCAGTTCCTCCTGAGTGAGGTAGGTGGAGTCAACCAGTACCGTTTTCACATGCTCAGGCGATTTGCTCTTATATCGGTCGAAACTATAGTCCGCCAGCCCCAACCCCTCTAAAAAGGCCACCAACTCCTCCGTGATGACCCCCTCGCCGGTTACGGCCACGGCGGCCTGCTTCTCTCCCTTGAGCATCGCCACCACCTTGTCGGCTGCGCGGCGCAACATCTCCTGAGCCACAGGGGCCGGCTCTTCGCTATCGAAATTGACTATATAGATATGGTATGGCAGGCGGTCGAACACCACTATCGCCCCCTTATCCTCCGCACGCCTATCCTTCAGCCACTCCAACTCCTTTCTGCCCAATGGCAGACTGCGGTCCGACACCTCGCTACCATACAGCAACACCAGGTTGCCTTCATACTCTTTGGGATTGATATGTTCAAGTGTAAAGTTCATATTATTTCGTTTTTACGTTATATCGTTATTATGTTATTTATGCAGGTTAAACGTGCTTTATCAAAATGATTACCTTATTCTCCTTTTTCAGCAATTCCAACGTCTCATAGAAACGGTCGCGCGAAGGCACATCCATCCACGCCGTAGGTTCGTCAAACACCAACACCGGGGCATTCCCGTACAACTGCCTGGCCAAAGCTATTCGCTGCCACTGTCCCATGCTCAACTCCTCGCCGCCGTCAAACATGCGGCCCAACTGGGTGTCGTAGCCGCTGGGCAGGCGTTCTATGAACTTATCCGCACCCGACAGGTGTGCTGCCTGCCGTACCCTCTCGCGGTCGTAGTGCTCCACATCGCCAAACATGATATTCTCCTCTGCCGTACAATAAAAACGCACATAGTCCTGAAATATTGCACCTATGCCGTGCCTTAGCCCCACAAGGTCGTAGTGGCGCACATCCACCCCGTTTATCAGCACAGCCCCCTGGTCGGTATCATACAGCCGCAGCAGCAGTTTCAGCAGCGTAGTCTTGCCAAACCCATTCTCACCCTCTATCTGTGTGATTTCGCCTGCCCGTGCCACCAGCGAGAAATGCTTCAGCACATCCCGGTCCATCTTCGGGTAGCGGAAGGTGATGTCCCTAAACTCCACCGTCTCCACCCTCTCAGGAAATGGGATGGCATCCTTCTCGCTCACAATATTCGGTTCGAGGTCGAGAAACTCAAACAGGTTGCCCACAAACAGGCGGTTGTCATACAGTCCCGTCACACCGCCCACCAGGCTGTTCAAGCCCGACTGCCCTCTGCGGAACGCCTCAAACAGCATCACAAACGAACCCACCGTGATGGCACCGCTTGTGGTACTCGACAGCAGAAACAGCACCACGAAAAACATGGCCAGCGTCTCTGCAATCGCACAGATAGAGTCATACACGCCTATGCGACGCGAAATCCTCAGCAGGTTGCCGACCAACTGCCGGCGCACCGTCACAAAACGTTCCCTGAAATAAGGTGTCAGCCCAAAGGTGCGCATCTCCTTGGCATAGTCCCTACCACCCAACAGGGCCGTGTAGTAGCTTGTCCGGCGGTAGTTCTGCGTATTGTTGCGGCGAAACGAATATATCTGGCGTGCCTTCACCACCCTCACCACAAACGAGGGTATCACCGCCACAACCATCACCACAATAATCCACGGCGATGCCGTACACAGCATCGCCACCACGCCCGTGATAGTGATGACCGAGCCAAACAAGGCCATAAACTCACTCAGCACGCGCAACGGGCGGAAGCCTGCCTCCTGTTGGGCCCGATGATAAGTGTCGTGATAGTCGGGATTGTCGAAATAGGCCATGTCCAACTTGGCGGACTGACGCTGCATGATGTCGCTCATATAGTCCAGTAGCCGTTGCGCCATGATGTCGTTGTTCACCCCGTTGCAAACGCTCACAAACCTATTCAGCAGAAACAGGAGGCAGAACAGCCCCAACAGCCACAGCGTCGACCATTCCCTACCCAGCAGCACGGGGTTCACCCCCGTCGTCACCGCGTCGACCATATACTTCAGTATAAAAAGGTTCAGCAACGGCAGCACATTCAACACCAACACATAGAATATGCGCCAATAGAACGACGACGGGTGGCATCGCCTTATCATATCCAAAGCCTTAAACAACTGTCTCATATTTTTAAACTAAAAACTAAAACTTTTTCAACTTTCAACTCTCAATTCTCAATTCTCATCTTTCATCTCCACATATCACGCGTATT
>CAZTVH010000246.1:0-3268 GCA_964616965.1 uncultured Bacteroidaceae bacterium
ATCAATACGTTTTCTATTAAACGGAAACCCCTACGGGGTATTTTTAGAAGTCCCCATAAATTATTCATGAACTAATTCGTGTCTGGTGTATCGGCCTGTGCATGGGGCTTTCCTGCTCATCTGACTTACTGTGGGTCCACGTCAAAATGCACCTGTAGCGACGCCAACGCCTTGTCTGCCTTCAGTTTGTCCGCCATGTCCAGTATGATGCGCTTGCCTTGGGCGATAGCCTCGCTACGCTCGAAGCGCACGATTATCTCCTTCAGATACAACCCTCTCACGCGGCTCACGTTGGGATATTCCGGTCCCATCACGCGGGTGCCGAACACGCTGCGCAGCTGTGCCGCATAGGTGGCCGCCGTCTCGTTCAGCAGGTCGCTGTCGCGGTGCTTCAGCGTGATGACGATAAGGCGGTAGAAAGGCGGGTAGCGAAACACGCGCCGCTCCGTTATCTGGCTGTCGTACATGGCGCGGTAGTCGTTGTCTATCACGTTGCGTATCGCCTGGTGGTAGGGGTTGTAGGTCTGTATAATCACTTTGCCCTGGTGCCCGTGTCGTCCGGCGCGTCCGCTCACCTGCGTCATCTGTTGAAACGCCCGTTCGAAGGCGCGGAAGTCGGGGAAATAGATGAGGTTGTCGGCACTCACGATGCCCACCACGCTCACATGGTCGAAGTCCAACCCCTTGGTCACCATCTGTGTGCCCACCAATATGTCTATCTTGCGGTCCTGAAAGTCGTTGATTATCTCCAGATAGCGGTTCTTCTGCAGCGTGGTGTCCAAGTCCATGCGTGCCACCCGTGCGTCGGGGAATAGTATGCTCAGGTCGTCCTCCACGCGTTCGGTGCCGAAGCCCTTCATCGACAGGTGCTGGCTGTGGCATGCCGGACATTCCGTGGGCAGCGGTATCGAGTAGCCGCAGTAGTGGCAGCGCATACTGTTGGTAGCCTTGTGGTATACCAGCGACACGTCGCAATGCTGGCACGTCGGGGTCCAATGGCAGTCGTCGCACTCTATGCGCAGCGAAAAACCGCGCCGGTTCTGAAACAGGATGACCTGCTCTTTGTTGTCCAACGCCTTCTGAATGTGTTCCAGCAGAAACTGCGAAATGTGTGTGCCGCCCGTGGCGGCGCGGTCGCCCCGCTCGCGGCGCAGCCGCCGGGCCTCCTCCTTCATGTCGGCACACAGCACCTCGGGCAGCTGCAGTCCGCCGTAGCGCCGTTTCATCTCGCACAGGCCGTATTTCCCCTGCTGCGCGTTGTAGTAGCTCTCTATCGAGGGCGTGGCAGAGCCCAGCACCGTCCGTGCGCCCCACAGGTGTGCCAGATAGATGGCCGCGTCGCGCCCGTTGTAGCGTGGCGCGGGGTCGTACTGCTTGTACGAGCCGTCGTGCTCCTCGTCCACTATCACCAGACCCAGGTCTTGGAAAGGCAGAAACAGCGCGCTCCTGGCCCCCAGCAGCACCTGGTAGCGCTGGTTGGGGTCGCCGCTCTGCGTGCGGCTCCACACCTCGGCACGCTGCGACACGCTGAAGCGCGAGTGATACACCCCCACCAAGTCGCCGAAATACCTCTTCAGCCTGTTGATAATCTGTGCCGTCAGGGCTATCTCAGGCAGCAGGAACAGCACCTGCTTGCCCTGCTTCACGGTCTCATGTATCAGCTTGGTGTACACCTCCGTCTTGCCCGACGAGGTGACACCGTGCAGCAAGGCCACCTGTTGCGGGCAACTACGCAGGTAGTCGAATGCCGCCTGCTGCTCGTCGTTGAGCACTATGCTGTCGGGGCTTGAGGTGCTGTCGTAGCGTTCCAGACGCGACTCCACCCGCTCCTCCAATGCCAGCACCCCGTTGCGCACCAGCGTGCGGAAGGCCGAGTCCGACACCACCTGCCCGTCGGCAGTGTCCAACAGCGCGCGCCGGGCCACCGGCTGAGTGCCCATCTTACTCAGCTGCATATATTTCAGCAACACGTCCACCTGCTTCTGCGTGCTCTTCTTCTTCTCCAGCTCGTCAAACAGCTCTCGCATCCGTCCCTCGTCGCGGTAACGTTCGTCCAGCACCACATAGGCCGACGTGCGTGGCACGAAACGCTGCCTCAGCTCCTCGTCCATCACGATGATGCCCCGCTCAATCATGGTGTTCAATAGCGGCATCATCTTCTGCACGCCGATGGCACGGCTGATGTCGTCCACGGTCATCACGGGGTGGTCGGTGAGCAGCTGCACGATGCGCAGCTCGTTGTCCGTCAGGTCCGACAGCTCGCCCGAAAAGTCGGGATGTATCGACACCGACGACTCGCTTGCCAGCCTATAGGCCGACGGCATGGCTATTGCCATCACGTCGCCCACATAGCACATATAGTATTCCGCCAGCCACTCCCAAAAGCGAAACTGCCGCTCCGTCACCAACGGCTCCGCGTCCAGTATCGACAGGACGTACTTGACCCTATAGTGCGGCACCTCCTCATGGATGCGGCGCACCAAGGCCGAATAGAGCCGCTTGGGGCCGAACTGCACCACCACCCGCTGCCCCACGCGCACGGCATCGTTATACTCCTGCGGCACGCGGTAGGTGTAGGTGCCGTGGATATGCAGTGGCAGTACGACGTCGACAAAATAGGTAGTCATTTTCGCTTTTTTATCCTTTCACACAGCACACTATCAAAGCCTGCTGTTTCCCTTTCGATTTGCAAATGTACGCAAAAATAATTGTTCTTCACACCGACAACAAAAAAATATTGGCTCTAGTTTAATATAAGGCTGATTTTTACAGCCTTGAAGAAGCAAGCTCTCAATAGGGGTTCTATATTACCCGCTTTGCGAAATCTGGAAATCCAAGGGAAATCTAATTTCTCCAAGATTTCTGGATTTCCGCCGCAGGCGGGGGTGTGAATTTTTTCCCGCTTCGCGAAATCTGGGCATGTCATCAACGCCATGCAAAAGCGTGATTATTTTGCCCTTTCAGGGCATCATCGCGTACACCATATACCCAAGGCGTTACTTCGTGACGTTGTTTTGGCTCGGCAAAGAAAGTGGGCTTTCTTTGTTCTCGCTATGCACAACGTTGCCTTGGTCTACAGGGTTTTTGGCCTTTCAGGCCGTGGCGTACTGAAAGTACGCTATCCTATTAACCCCACACTCGCAGTGTGGGGTTGGGTATAGGATATGTGCATTGCGTGCCAAAGGCACGCTACTATATTGACTATGTGACAGTAGTAGTGTGCCGTCGGCACACTGACTCACCTAGCCCTATACCCCACACTGCACTT
>CAZTVH010000247.1:0-3251 GCA_964616965.1 uncultured Bacteroidaceae bacterium
CGGAAATCCAGAAATCTTGGTGAAATTGGATTTCCCTTGGATTTCCAGATTTCGCAAAGCGGGAAAATTACAACCCCCGCCTGCGGCGGAAATCCAGAAATCTTGGTGAAATTGGATTTCCCTTGGATTTCCAGATTTCGCAAAGCGGGAAAATTACAACCCCCGCCTGCGGCGGAAATCCAGAAATCTTGGTGAAATTGGATTTCCTTTGGATTACTAGATTTCGCGAAGCGGGGGATTCGGGACGCTAAGATGTATATAATAGAGGATGCAGACTTCAGTGTCTGCCTCTGCAATTTATTGGGCTCGCACCATGCCGTTGTCGTAGCCACCGTTCTGTAGGGTCTTCTCGCCCTTGCGGTACTGCTTGCCATAGTCCATCTGCCAAGTGAGGCCTAGGACGAGCATGTTGCCGTTGTTGGCTGTCCAGTGGGTGTGGTGGTAGGGGTGCACGGCACTAAGACCTATAGCCTCATAGCGATAGCCGTCCTTGTTGAACGGGCAGTGCCACGCGAGCATGGCGGTGAGGCTCTTGTGGCGATACTGCATATAGAGGCTTTGCGCCATCTCGCTCACCGTGTAGGTCTCGGAGTTCAGTGTCCATTGGGGCAGGAGGGTGAAGTTGGCTCCCGCCACAAAGTTGTTCCAGTAGAACTGGGCGTTGGCATTGGCGGTGAAGTTGTCGCGGGTGTGATAGAATTCAGACCCCTTGGAGACGTAGTGATAATACGTACCGTCTAATGACAGGTTCAGGTGGTTCCATAGGCTTCTGACACCTAGCTCTGCGTAGGCGTATGGTACATACCAGAGGTCGGCATTGTGGTAAGAGAGGACGAAGAGGTCGCGGTCGGCATCATAATGATAGTCGTCGAAATAGGTGTGGATGATACGCATGGCACCGATAGATGAAAAGGCATAGAAGCCGTTGGCGTGATTATAGCGCAGCGTGATGGCATCGCGGAGTTGCTCGCTGGGTTTGAGGGAGGGATTACCTATGGTGCCTTCCACGTCGTCGGTCTGCTGAAAGACTGGCGAGAGGGAGGATAGGGTGGGCAGCATGGGTGTGTACTGCACAAAGGCAGTGAGGCTTAGGTGGTCCGTGGCCCGCCAATTGAGGCGTGCAGTGCTGAGGTTGCGGAGGTAGGACTGGCTGTTTGTGCCGTCGGTGACGTTGAGCAGCTTGGCACCCGTGCCCAAGGAATAACTCATCTTACTGCCGAGGGTGCCTTGCAGCTCGGCGTAGAGGTAGGCATTGTCTTTGGTCATGGCAGAGGTGGTGTTGTAGAGGGTGTAGTCGTTCTCGGCGAAGTTGTGCTGGTACTGGAGGCCAGTGCGGAGGGTCGTTGCGCCGAACTGCTTGCTGTATACCCCTTCGCCGCTGAGGGCGTAGCCATGTCCGTTGATGATGGTGGAGTAGTCGACTGGTGTGCCATTTTCGCCAAAGATGTAGGAGAGGGTGTTGTCGTACTTGTCGATGGCGTATTCGCCCACCACGTTCAGCTCCACCTTCTGGCCGTGTGGCATCTTGTGGGTATAGAAGATGTCGAGCTTGGGCAGGTTGTCCTTTTGATAGCTGTGTTGCGTCATGCTTTGCTCGGTGGTTACGCCACGGTCGGTTTCGGTCATGGTGCCGATGGCATCGAGCGTCTTGGTGAAGAAGTTGTCCTGTAGCGAAGCGACAAACATGGTGCTGTCATCGTGCTGGTAGGTGTATTCGGCGTTGAGGGTGTGGCTGATGTACCAGAAGGGCATATTGGTACGCTGGCTGCGGATGACGGTGCGGGCAGAGTCGTAATAGCTGTCTTCCAGCTCGTAGGGCACGCGGTCGTAATTGCGGTAGCCGAGGGTGTACTCCAGTGCGAACTCGCTCTTGCCCTTGTGATAGCTGCCTTGAAGATAGCCGTTGACAAAGCCAGTGGTGAAAGCCGACTGTGCCTGTGCTACGATACTGCCACCATCCTCGCGCTCTTTCAGTATGATGTTGATGATGCCCGACGCGCCACGGTCGAGGTAGCGGGTGCCGGGGTTGTTGGAGTATTCGACACGCTTGATTTGGTCGGCCTTGAGGTTGGCAAGTCGTGCAAGTGGCACCTCCTTGCCGTTGATTTGCAGGATAGCCATACCACCATCGACGGTGATGGATTGTAATGCCACGTCCACCTTCAGACCTGGCAGGTTCAGCATGTCGAGCAGCACCAATGTGCGTCCGGCAGCCTGCACTTCCTCCTGCTTGGGTAGCACCACAAAGCGGTCGACCTCCTCGGTGGTGCGGCTGGCGGTAATGGTGACGGCATCAAGCTGCTTGGCACTCATGGTCAGCTCGCCGAGGTCGCCCAAACCACAGCGCACTGACACCCGCTCGTAACCAGCCGAGGAGGCGACAAGATTGTATGTGCCTTCGTCAGCGGATATGGCAAACGCGCCGTTCTCATCGCTGGTGGTGCCGACAAGGATGCTGTCGTTATCGATGTGTTTCAGCACCACGTTGGCGAAAGCCACGGGTTGCCCGTTGTCGTCCACTAGGCGGCCCGACACCTGCCCCGTCTGGGCATGTAGCGTAGTGGCCATGCCCAGCGCAGAAAGCAAAAGAAGTGCAAGTCTTTTCATGGTTTTAAAGTTTAATCGTCGTCACCCAAAGAGATGGCGATGCCCAGCTTGATGGGGTAGACATCCTTGTCCATGCCTATGTTCATGGGGACGGTAGGTAGCTGTAGGTAAGCGTAGAGGTTGGGCATACCGATGCTCAGGCGGGCATCAAGGCGGAAGGGGTTCATCACTCGGGAAGTGGGTTCCCTGCGCTTGTCTGTGCCTTCAAGATAGACCACCTTATGCTTCAAACCCGTGTGGAAATTGTTGAAGTTCAAGCCAGGGATGGCAGCCAAGCCGATGAAGAAGTCGCTGCTGTGCGAAGGCTCCCAGCGCACCATAAGAGGCAGGGTGACATAGCGTGCCACGAGGCGTGTGGTTGCGTCGCCCACCGCAGGGATGGAGGAGACGAAGGTGGTCGCCCCTGTCGCGTCAGTGCCCAGACTCACCCACGGGTCGACGAACTTGAACACGTCTGACGCGTACCCCAAGCCTATGCCCAGATGCCAATGGTTGTTGACGAAGGGGTAGTAGACTGCCTCCAGCTGGTAGGAGGAGAAAGTGGTGTTCAGCGCATAGCTGCCGTCCATCCTCGATAGACCGTTGTAGGGCTTGTCGCCCCAGTTGAGGAAGCCCCAGAGGAAATCGAAGCGGAAGTCGTCGCT
>CAZTVH010000248.1:0-3234 GCA_964616965.1 uncultured Bacteroidaceae bacterium
CAAAGGATGCCCCCGAAGACATCAAGGCCGACCTGCGCATGAACTTCGAAGGCGAATGCAAAGAGGTGGGTATGTATCTGGCCATGGCCCGCGTCGCCCATCGTGAGGGCTACCCCGAAGTGGGTCTCTACTGGGAGAAGGCCGCCTTTGAAGAAGCCGAACACGCTGCCAAATTTGCCGAACTGCTGGGCGAAGTGCTGACCGACAGCACCGCTGAGAACCTCAAGATGCGCGTTGATGCCGAGTACGGTGCCACCGCTGGCAAGACCGACCTCGCCAAGCGTGCCAAGGCCCTCAACCTCGATGCCATCCACGACACCGTCCACGAGATGGCCCGCGACGAAGCCCGCCACGGCAAAGCCCTCGAAGGCCTCCTCAACCGTTATTTCAAGAAATAACCCAGTCTGGTATACAACCCAAAAGAGGTGTCCACTGCGAAGCAGGGACACCTCTTTTTGTTTCTTGCAATAAAACTACTTCTTTATATATGACAAGAAATCCAAGTCGATGCTCAGTGCCACAAAAGGCTTCATCAGCCAAGCCTTGGCGGTGACATCGTCGATGGTCTGCGAAGCACCGATGGCGTGTCCCTCCTTGTAGCCCGACACCAGCACGGTGTATTCCGCCACGTTGATACCCAACGTCAGATAGAAAAAATCCACAAAGCGGAACGACGGCCCTACATAAAAGTTCTTAAACAGGTTGCTGCCACCAAAACCCACATAAATACCAATATCATAGGCAAAATCCTGATCAAACTTACGCAGTTCCAGAGTCTTGATATTTGTCTCCCCTATCTGGCGTGCCTCATGGTCCTTATTGAAATACTTAGTCAGGTCCCAAAGCATCACCGACGCGCCTGTAACAAAGTCGAACTCTATGTCGCCCGCATTACGGTTGCGCAACACCTTGTCGTATGTGCCTGTCGTCTCAGCCGGCTGCAGACGCACCTCCCAGTTAGGCGTGCGGTAGAAACGCATGGCAATACCCTGTATGGCCCCCACCTTCTTCTTCCTGTTGGTAGCCTCCGCCACCTTGTCCTCGGCATCCTTTGCCCGTTGGGCCAGATACTTGTTAGCCTCCTCCTTGCGCACATTGTCCAACTCGCACTGACGCACCTGCGACTGCAGCGAGTCGACAACATGGCGGTAGTGGTCGCGGTCGGCCTCCAGCTTATTCTTATCCACTCCCGAATTGGATAGGATGCTCTTATAGAACTGGTCCTTCTCATCCGCCAGTTGCAACTTGTCCTGCAGCATCTTGATAGCGGAGCTGTCGACCACGCGCACCGTCACCGTGTCATGGAGAAAAACCGTCACCGTATCGTGCACCGCCACACGCACCGTGTCCTGTGCCCTTACCGACACCCCCATCAATGCTACAACCATAAAAACCAATAAAACACGCTTCATACTCATAATATATTAGTTTCGCTCTTATGCAACGTATGACTGATTTTTTCCACATTCACAAATGTCGCGTCCCTTTGGGACGCTGAGTAGTAAGGTTATCCCTGACCCCACACTGCGAAACCTAACGGTTTCTTGTATGGGGTTATTAAGATTCAGCATCTTCGATGCTGTTGAAAAATCAGTCAAATATAGCATAAGAGCCATTAGTTTTTAAACTTTAAAAGCAATTCGTCCACCGTCATTGCCTGCTGCTCGCCAGTGGCCATATTCTTGACGGTGAGATTTTGCGCGGCAATCTCGTTCTCGCCCACAAACACCACAAATGGCACATGGCAGCGGTTGGCAAAGTCCATTTGCTTCTTCATTTTGGCGCTGTCGGGGTATATGAGCGTGCTCACCCCTGCGGCACGCAGCCGTGCGGCACTGCCAATGCAGTAGGGCAGGCTCTCGGCACCAAAGTTGATAAACAGCACCTGCGCCGATTGCCCGAGGTCGGCAGGGAACTTGTCGAGCTCGGTCAACACATCGTAGATGCGGTCGGCACCGAACGAGATACCCACACCACTCACGTCGGGCATACCGAAAATGCCCGTCAGGTTGTCGTAACGTCCGCCACCCGTGATGCTTCCAATACTCACATGGTGGGCCTTCACCTCGAAGATGGCACCCGTGTAGTAGTTCAACCCACGCGCCAGCGTCAGGTCGAGCTCCACCTCACACTTGGGCTTCACCTGCTCGATATAGCCGAACAGCTCCCTCAATTCCGCCACGCCCTTGCTGCCCACCTCGTTCCCCTCAAAGAGGCGAGTGAGTTGCTCCAACTTCTCCGCAGCGGTGCCTGCAAGAGCAAACACAGGGTCGAGAGCCGCAATCTGCCCGTCGCTGAGCCCGCGCTCGCGCAGTTCGCCACGCACATTGTCCAGCCCAATCTTATCCAGCTTGTCTATGGCCACGGTGATGTCCACCAGCTTATCGGGCGCGCCAATCATGTCCGCTATGCCTGCCAGCACCTTCCGGTTGTTAATCTTGAGCGTCACCTCGATGTCGAGCTTCTGAAACACCATGTCAATCATCTGCACCAGTTCCAACTCGTTGAGCAGCGAGGTGCTGCCAATCATGTCGGCATCGCACTGGTAGAACTCGCGATAGCGGCCCTTCTGCGGGCGGTCGGCACGCCACACCGGCTGCAGCTGATAGCGACGGAAAGGCAACGTTATCTGGTCGCGGTGCTGCACCACAAAACGGGCAAACGGCACCGTCAGGTCATAGCGCAGGCCACGGTCGCAGATGCGCGGTGCCACCTTGTGATAGTCCTGGTTGAAGTCCACCCCCTCCATAAAATCGCCTGAGTTGAGCACCTTGAAGAGGAGCTTGTCGCCCTCCTCGCCATATTTGCCCATCAGGGTAGAGAGGTTTTCGAGCGAGGGAGTCTCGATAGGCTCAAAGGCAAACGCCTTAAACACCTCGCGGATAGTATCGAAGATATAGCTGCGACGCGCCATCTCTAGGGGCAGAAAGTCGCGGGTACCTTTAGGAATGCTGCACTTCATCTATTGTAGTTTAATTGCTTGTTGAACATAGATAACTCCAGAATGTCGGTTTTATTGTGTCGCACCCCACTAATAATTGTTTTTTCTCTCCATACACGCATTCCGGTCACAAAACGCGGCCAATCCAATTCCTCCACCCCATCCCACCTTTCTCCACTTCCTCCCCGTTCGCCGTCCGCTCCATCTCCGCTTCATGGTGCTGAGAACGGCATAGAACCATGTGGGCAAGCAGCGTGATATAGGGGGAAGAAAAAGAAGGCTGGCCGCCCTTG
>CAZTVH010000249.1:0-3224 GCA_964616965.1 uncultured Bacteroidaceae bacterium
ACACCTCTGTCACCCGTTCTTTCTCTCCATATAGTTGGCGAAAATACTTTTCCAGTACCGACCCGCTGTATTGTGCATATTCATTACGGATAGTCTCCTCAAGCAAATCCGTCTTGCCTAGCTCAACAAGCGAACGGTTGCTTTCAATGAAACAGAACCAGAAGTTAAGGAAACAATCGTCAATATAGAACTTTACACCCTGGCTGTTGGGCTTTGCCCACATGGGACGACGCTTCTTTATCAGAGAGTATTCGGTTTCTAGCGTGTCAAGATACCGACCCGTGTTCTTCTTGATGATACTGTCAATCTCTGATTGGCTAGTCATGCCTGAGGCTATCAGTTGTAAGATGCTATAATAAATCTGAAACTTACGTCCAAATTCGCCCACAAGCAACTCTGTCCCTTCTTCTAGAAAAATGCTTGACGGGCGGCATACGGCTGTCAACATATCTTCCCACGACTTGCATCCCTCGTCCATCAGTTGTGCCACGTATTTTGCCACACCGCCTGTGATGGCATAGAGCATCAACAAGTCTTCAGAGGTGTAGTCAGGGTGATAGTCTTTAAGTATTTGTTTCATTACAGCGATGCTGAATGGTTTGAGTTCTATGCGGGCTGTCTTTCTGCCAAAAAGTGGCTCCTTGCGGTCTTCGAAGATTTTTTTCATCATGTTATAGATGCTGCCACATGCGATAAGATGCACATGCGCCTCCGCTTGATGCTTGTCCCATACCTTCTGGATTTCACTTATGATGCCTTCGCCAATGTCTACCAGACGTTGAAACTCATCGATGATGATAGTTAGCTTTCTACTTTTACTATAAATCAGCAATTCCTCTAGCAGATTAGCAAAAGAGTCTACCTGTCCGTGAATGTGCAAGCCTAGTACTTGTTCGGTTTGCTGCTGAAAACTTTGGCACTGGAGTTGTTCGGCCTTTTTCCCGATAAAGAAGTATAGGTACTGCCTTCCTTCCAACGCGTATGTCATCAGTGTCGTCTTCCCCGTACGCCGCCGTCCAATGAGTACGGTGAACTGTGCCGTCTCATTAGCCAAATCGTCGAGCCGCTGCAACTCGCTTATTTCCTTTTCCCTATCGTAGAATTTCATCTTTACAAATTTGTAAATTACAAACCATTTAATTTGTTGCAAAAGTACAACTTTTTTTTCAAACCATGTATTATTATGCGCAGATTGTAAGGAATGTCTTGTTCAAAGTGCTGTATATAAATTGAAAGTTGAAAGTCGAAAATTGAAAATTATCCAGGCGTGGCAGCCAATTTTTGTTTTTGTTTTTTACTTTCGCTCTAATATAACATATGACTTATTTTTTCCACATTCACAAATGTCGCGTCCCTTTGGGACGCTGAGTAGTAAGGTTATCCCTGACCCCACACTGCGAAACCTAACGGTTTCTTGTATGGGGTTATTAAGATTCAGCATCTTCGATGCTGTTGAAAAATCAGTCAAATATAGCATAAGAGCCATTTTTTTTATTGGGGACTGAAGACAACTAGGACAAAAAAGGGCGTTTTTTTGCGGAAAAGGTGTTGTGTGAGAAAAAAGTTGTATATTTGCAGCGTCAACCATCCGAGCCCTTGATGGGTAAGCGGGTGGGAGACAGGACATAACAAAAAAGACGTTGAGCGAAACGTTTTATCTGCGGCTCTTTGAACTTCGCAACTTCTAACCTACCGCACGGTAAAGCAGTGGCCACCGTCCATTGGTACGTTATACATTGTCTTGATGTATAGTCGTCAGCGTGGGCTTCGGCATTGCTTATCCTCGGTAGGTGGGCATGCGAAGGCCTTAAAGAGCGGGATGAGCGATGAACTCAGATACCCGCGCTTCTTTTTTTATGTGCCTCTTTGTTATTCAACATTTCCGCCCTACGGGTATCGGGCAAACAGAACCGATGTGCCCGATGGGATATAACAGGGCTGTATCAAATGACAGTAAACAACAAACGGGAGTACGACGCTCCAACGGTACATGTGACGAAAGTCAGCGTCGAGGATGGCTTTCGGCTTAGCTTTGGGGGCGAAATGCCCGTCACCGACCCCGCAGGCTATGGCATGACAGAAGGTGTGACAGGCAGCAACATGAACTTCGACGGTTCAAGTTTCCACTAGTCATTAACCGTAAAAAAAAGAAGAAATGAAGAAAACTCTAGTTAGTCTAATGTCGCTAGTGGCACTAGCAAGCTTGATGAGCATGACATCTTGCCAAAAGGAACAGATTGGCAACGGCACACAATTCCGTGCCGCGATGGAAGACTGTCCCTCGCAAAACGGTAAGACCGTCCTCGACGGCACTGCCCTCAACTGGGTGAGTGGCGACCAGATTGTAGTTTATGGCACCACGGGTAGTGGCATATACACTGCCACGCCGCAGAGCCCTGCCACCACTGCCGTGTTCGACAATGTGAGCGGAGAGACGGGCGACGGCCCCTTCCGCGCCTACTACCCCTCTACGCTGACCACCGACGGTGTGAACATCACCCTGCCTGCCACACAGACATACATGGAGGGCTCTGTCAACGAGTTCCCCATGTATGCCGAAAGTGCCACCAACCAGCTGGCATTTAAAAACCTCTGCGGTTTATTGAAACTGCACCTCACCAAGGCGAACACTAGCATTAGCAGCATTGAGGTTGTCACCAACTCGGAGGTGAACGGCACCTTCAGCATCAGCTACAATGGCGGTGTGCCGGTGTTGGCATATGTGTCGGGTGGCACGAACAACGTGACGCTAACCTGCGCCACGGCGCAGGACATCAGCGAGGGTGCAGACTTCTACATCACCCTGCCCGCCACGTTCGATTCGGTCAGGAGCATCACGCTGACCGACGACAACGGCATGTTCTGCACCAAGAGAGTGAATAACACTTCACAAATCAGTGTTTCCCGCAGCCAGTACACCCTCATCACGCTGGGCGAGAACGACCTCAACTTCACCACACAGTTGCATCCTGGAGCATTGCCCGGATTGTTTTCGGTGAGTGCCACGCAGCAGGTTCATTTCTCGCAGGGCAATCTGCAGTACCAGGCCAGCACCAACACTTGGCGTTTTGCTGAGCATCAGTATGACTATGTGGGCAGTGCCAACAGCAATATCAGTTCAACCTATAGCGGTTGGATAGACCTCTTCGGTTGGGGCACGGGCAACAATCCCACATTTACCTCCATCTATAGCACTTTCGTTGATTGGGGCAGCAACGCCATCA
>CAZTVH010000250.1:0-3156 GCA_964616965.1 uncultured Bacteroidaceae bacterium
AAACCTGACAACATGAGCCTTGAAGAATGGCAACGCACATTGCGGAGGCAGGCAGCGGAACGTGAGATGCTCAATGTTCAGGCCGTAGACACAAAGCTCTGCCCTGGTGAATATCGTGTCACCAATCCCAAAAGCAGAGAGGAGTACAAGGTGGTGTTCCGTGGCGAAAATAGCACATGGAACTACTGTTCGTGCATGGATTTTAAGACCTCCCAGCTAGGTACTTGCAAGCACCTCGAAGCCGTAAAGCTGAAACTGAATGGTCGTCGCCATGTAGTTGGTACTCCGTCTTACTCTTCTGTCTATCTGTCATATCGTAATGGACGCAAGGTCTCCCTCCGCATTGGGAGCAACCATCAGGAGGAGATGGAACAGCTCGCCAAGCAGTATTTCGACTCGCACGGACACCTCCGCGATGAAGCTTTTCCCATCTTCGACCAATTCCTTTCAGCTGCAGCCCATTTTGATTCCGATTTTCGGTGTTACCAAGATGCTATTGACTTTGTCGTAGACCGTCGCGAAAGCATCAGGCGATGTAAGCTAGTGGAAGAGAAATACAGCAATGAACAACTAGACTGCCTTCTCGACACACAACTCTATCCCTATCAAAAAGAGGGAATCCGCTTTGCCGCCAAGGCAGGTCGCGCCATCATCGCGGACGAGATGGGTCTCGGCAAGACCATCCAGGCTATCGGCACCGCCGAGTTGCTCCTTCGCGAAGGCTTTGCGGACAACATCCTCATCGTATGCCCCACATCACTCAAATACCAGTGGAAACGCGAGATAGAGCGTTTCACTCATCGGGATGTATTGGTTATTGAAGGGCTGCACACTCGCCGTCTCGAACAATATAAGATGGAGCAACCCTACAAGATTGTCTCCTACAATTCTGTCTGCAACGACCTCAAGGTGTTGCGACACATGGAGGTAAACATGGTGATAATGGACGAGGTGCAGCGGCTGAAAAACTGGGACACCCAGATAGCCCGCGCTGCCCGTCACATCAACTCGCAATACACCGTGCTGCTCTCCGGCACACCGTTGGAGAACAAACTGGAGGAACTCTACTCCATTGTCGAACTGGCCGACCAATTCGCCCTCGCTCCCTATTACAGATTCCGCGACAGCCATATCATTATTGGTGAAAACGGCAAGGTGATGGGCTATCGCAACCTAAACGCCATCAAAGACCGTCTGAGCCACATCATGCTTCGTCGCCGCAAAAGCGACGTTCACTTGCAACTGCCAAGCCGCATGGACCAGAACCTCTTCGTGCCGATGACCAGTGAGCAGCGCGAAATGCATGACGAGTTCAAATCAGGAGTGGCACAACTGGTGCTGAAATGGCAGCGCATGCACTTCCTCAGCGAGAAAGACCGCAAACGGCTGCTCCTGCTCCTGTCGCAGATGCGCATGGTGTGCGACAGCACCTTCATCCTCGACCAGAAGTCGCGCTACGACACCAAGATTGACGAGTTGATGAACATCCTCAACAACTATCTTGATGGCAGTGAGGGCAAGGCTGTGGTCTTCAGTGGCTGGGAGCGCATGACAAGGCTTGTGGCACAAGAGCTAACGCAACGCGGCATCCGGTTTGAATACTTGCACGGTGGCATACCCTCCGCCAAGCGCAAAGACTTGGTCAACAACTTCACCGACCAACCCGACTGCCGGGTCTTCCTCAGCACCGACGCAGGTAGCACCGGACTCAACCTACAGGCAGCCTCGCTCATCGTCAATCTCGACCTGCCTTGGAATCCTGCCGTTCTGGAGCAGCGCATCGCCCGTATCTACCGTATCGGCCAGCAACGCAACATACAGGTCATCAATCTAGTGTCAGCCGACAGTTTCGAGGAACAGATGATTGCGCGCCTCAAGTTCAAATCTTCCCTCTTCGAGGGTGCGTTGGATGGCGGAGAAGACACCATCTTTGCCAACGACGACAAATTCAAAGGCATTATGTCGTTGGTTGCCGACTATGTGGAGGACACCGCTCAGGAAGAAACCTCCAGTCATCAGCCAGCCACTGTCGCAGCTGATGAGGCCGAAACGCCGCGTGGAAACACCCCTGGTGTACAGACCTCCCTGTTCCCCGAAATATCCGACCAGCCCGACTCATCTGCCCCACCCGACCAGCCCTTCACACCAAAGAACACACCTGCCGACCTCGTCAGCCAAGGAACCGCCTTCCTCTCCAACCTAGTACAGACACTCTCCAGCCCAGAGCAAACTAAACAGCTGGTCGACACTTTGGTACATGAAGACCCTACCACTGGTCAGACATCAGTCCGCATCCCTGTGCCCGACCGCCAAACCGTCCAAAATCTCTTCTCACTCCTCGGCCAATTCCTTGCGAGTGGGAATAAGCAGTGACGTGTCAGATAATAGAACTAAGAAAACTGAAATTTGAAATTTGCTGCCGCACAACGTATCAACATATCAACACATCAACAAAAACGTATCAACATATCAACAAAACATATCCAATGAGCAAGAACACGATAGGAAAATGGCTGAAAAACGCCCGTGTGGGTGCCACTATGCAGAGTCTGATGCCTTCGGTGGTGGCGGTGGTTACCGCCATAGGGGCGGAGGAGTTCTCGTGGTGGCTGGCCTTGGTGGCAGTGGCCGGAGTGTGGTGCGCCCATCTGGCTTGCAACCTGATTGACGACTACTTCGACTATAAGGCCGACATGCTGAAAGACAGGCAGGAGGTGGTGCGCAAGGGCATCAAGGCCTATACGGCCAAATATCCGTATCTGACCGACGGGTCGGCAACCTTGGGAAGCCTGAGGCAGGCGATAGCAGTATTTGTACTGATGGCGGCTGCCTGCGGACTGGTGGTCGGTTGGCAGCGCGACTGGGCGATACTGCTGATAGCGTTAGCGGCTGGTCTGCTCGGGTTCTTCTATTCGGCACCTCCTATAAAATTCTGCTACTGGGGTATGGGCGAGGTGGTGACCGGCCTCATTTTCGGTCCGCTGCTGATGGCGGGTGTCTATTGGGCTGCGTCGGGTGTGATGGACCTGAAGGTGCTTGCCGTGTCGGTGCCGATAGGCCTGTTGGTGGTGAACATACTCTATACCCACAGCATGATAGACCTAGAGGGCGATGCCGCCTCCGACAAGATGACGTTGGCCGGAGTGATGAAGTACA
>CAZTVH010000251.1:0-3127 GCA_964616965.1 uncultured Bacteroidaceae bacterium
CAAAACAAAAGGAGCCCCCGTCGTGTGGCGGGGACTCTTTTTTTATACGTTGCTTGCGGACTGTAAACCTAATACTCAACCCGTCTCGGATTTCGGATTAGAAATCTGCCACAACAAAAATACGTTAAGATAATATGTATACACTGACATTCTAATCAATTCTCGGCTTCGGACTTGAGGTACTTGTCGAACCAGTCGATGAAGTTGCGATGCCAGAGGAGGCTGTTCTGCGGACGGAGCACCCAGTGGGTCTCGTCGGGGAAGTAGAGGTAGCGTGCCTCAAGGCCACGGAGCTTGGCGGCATTGTAGGCTGCCATGCCTTGAGAGGCTACGATGCGGAAGTCAAACTCGCTATGGACGACACAGATGGGTGTGTTCCAACGGTCGACAAAGAGGTGAGGCGAGTTGGCGTAGGAATGGGCAGTCTTGGCGTTTTTCTCCCAGTAGGGGCCGCCGAGGTCCCAGTTGGTGAACCAATATTCTTCGGTTTCGAGGCACTGCTGCTCGAAGTTGAACATGCCGTTGTGGGCGAGGAAGGCTTTGAAGCGGTGGTTCTCGTTGTGGCCTGCCAGCCAGTAGATGCTGTAGGCACCGAAGGAGGCACCGCAGGCACCGATGCGGTCGGCATCAATTTGGGACATATTCTTAGCGAAATAGTCGGTGGCGGTCATATAGTCTTTCATGCAGAGTCCGCCATAGTCGCCGCTGATTTCCTCACACCAGGCGGTGCCGAAGCCAGGGCAGCCACGACGGTTGGGGGCGATGACGAAGTAGCCGGCACCGCTCATGACCTCGAAGTTCCAACGGGTGCTCCAGAACTGGCTGACCATGCTTTGGGGACCACCCTCGCAGAAAAGGAGTGCGGGATAGGTCTTGGTGCTGTCGTAGTCATAGGGATAGATGAGCCAGACGAGCATTTCCTTGCCATCGGAGGTGGGAATCCAGTGTGGCTCGGTGCGGCCCATCTTGACGGCCGAGAGCACCTCGGTGTTGATGTTGGTGAGCCGGATGCCTGTCTGGTTGGTGTCGGCGAGGGTGTAGCGGAAGATTTCGGCAGGATGCTGCATGCTGACTTCGTTGGCGTAGATGTCGTTGCCACGGAGGGTGAAGCCATTGATGTCGTGGATGTCCTTGGTGACTTGGCGGATGGCACGGCTGGCAACATCGAAAGCAAAGATTTCGTTGGTGCCACGATACATGACCACGGCGAGGAGCTGGGCATCGTCGTCGCTCCAGGAGATGGAGCTGACGCCATAGTCGAAGGCCTCGGTGTAGTCGGTCTTGGTGCCGGAAGCAAAGTCGTAGACCATCAGGCGGAGCTTGTCGCTCTCGTAGCCGTCATGTTCCATGCTTTCCCATGCCAGACGGGTGCCGTCGTGGCTGAAGACGGGGTTCTGGTCGTAGCCCATGATGCCCTCGCTGACGTTGACGGTCTCGCCGGTGGCGATGGTATAGACATAGATGTCGCTATTGGTGCTGAGGGAGTAGTCCTTGCCGGTCTTCTTACGGCAGGTGTAGGCGATGCACTTGCCATCGGGCGAGAAATTGAACTGCTCTACCCCACCCCACGGACGCATGGGGCACTCGTAGGCGTTGTTGCCAATGATGTCGACGGCGTTGTCGATGTCAATCTTCTTGTCGAAGGAGGCGAGGAAGATGTGGGGGTACTCGTCTACCCAGCTGTCCCAGTGGCGGTACATGAGGTCCTCGTTGATGCGTCCCGTGGTTTGGTCGAGGCCGACATAGAGTTTGTTGATGTCGTCGGGACGGCGGACGGGGAGGTCGGAGATGTATAGAATATGGGTGCCGTCGGGTGAG
Organism: uncultured Bacteroidaceae bacterium; assembly: GCA_964616965.1. Lineage (GTDB taxonomy): Bacteria > Bacteroidota > Bacteroidia > Bacteroidales > P3 > Colimorpha. The sequence continues at coordinate 1,819 of CAZTVH010000251.1, forward strand.
ATTTTGAAGCCTTCGAGGCCGCCGTCGACGGTGGCGAGCACCATCTCAGTCATGCCATTAATGTCGATGGATACGATGTCGTTGCCACGGGCAAAGAGGAGCGTGGTGGCGTTGAGCCAAACGGGGTTGAACTCGCTCTGCGAGGTGTTGGTGAGGCGCATGGCCTCAGACTTGCCATCGGTGGGGATGAGGTAGATTTCGGCGTTGCCTTTGTTCTGCGCCATGTCGTAGAAGGTGGTGGTGTAGGCAATGGCGGAGCCGTCGGGGCTGAGAGCGTATTCGCCCATTTTGCCCAGTTTCCACATCAGTTCGGGGGTGAAACGGCCATCCTCGACAGTGACAGCGGGGCGACCGATGGCGGATTCTTGTTCCTGTTTCTTCTTGCAGCCTGCCGTAAGGAGCGTGGCCGCAGCCAAAATGATAACGATTTTCTTCATATTAATCTGTGTTGTTTAAATTCTAACGGGAATGACACAAGTAACTTATTTTTTTGCAAAAGTACAACTTTTTTTAATAACAGAGCACAAAAAATTATACCAATCAATTAAAAAGTAGTATTTTTGCAAACTAAAACTACGGGCTACGACAACGAAAATGTATTTGGAAACTTTTGACAGCCAAAGCATAGCGACATTGCGCAAGCGAGTGGGCGAGGCGCAAAAAATAGTATTGCTATCGCACATGAATGCCGACGGCGACGCGTGCGGGAGCATTCTTGGATGCACGCTGATGCTTGACCAAGCCGCAAAGAATGCGGCCCAATCTGTCGTACCCATCCTGCCAAACGGGTGTCCGAGGACGATGGAATGGCTGCCTGCGAGCGACCGCATCCTTTCGGGCGAGAGGGAACGGGAACGCTGCGAGGCCGCTATCGGGGAGGCGGATTTGATAGTATGCCTCGACTTCAACGTTGCATCGCGCATTGATTTTCTGCAGGACGTATTGGTCGGATCGAAGGCATTCAAGGTGCTGGTGGACCATCACCACAACCCTGCCAAAGAGCAATTCGACATAGTGTTTTCAGACCCCACGATTTCTAGCACATGCGAACTGTTGCTGTGGCTCTCGGTTGAGGCGTGGGGAAGGCAGTATCTGAATGTCGACGTGGCCCGCTGCCTATATACGGGCCTGCGTACCGACACGGGTGGATTTGCCTTCAGTTGCAGCCAGCCCAGCTGTTTTGATGCCGCCGCGCTGCTGGTATCATACGACATACATCCAGCCGACATACACAACCAAATCACCAATACGTTCACATACAACCGAATGATGTTCTATGGGTTTGCATTGAGCCATCGGTTGGAGATAT
>CAZTVH010000252.1:0-3124 GCA_964616965.1 uncultured Bacteroidaceae bacterium
ACCAGGGGGACACGTTTTTCCAGACGGGCAACTTCCAGTTTGCCTTCATTCTCGATGGCGGTCTGTATGTCGCTGAGGGGACGGCCCAAGCGAGAGAGACCCTTGTCAATCATGCGAGCCAGAGGGCTGTTGGTCTGTTTGGAGAGGGCGCGGGCTCCTTCGACATCACCTTTGTGGATATACTCGCGGATATTGTTCATAAAGAGGTCGTCTTCGGACTCATTGACTGCCTGACGGAGGGCAAGATAACGTTCGACTGCAATGTAGATGGCCAATGCCAGCATGAGCAGCAGCACCAGCATAATCCAACCACCGTTGAGAGCCATGTCCCAAAGGGAAATACGAGCGGTTTCGGCAGAAGCGGAGGCTGCCATCGTGTCAACGGCAGTCTGCATGTCGGACATGCCGTCCTGAATCATTAAGATAGGGTTCATCATTGTTTGTTAGTGTTTATTTATTTTCAAAATGTAAGTGACAAGTTAACTGAAGGGGCGAAGCCCATTCTGCTGCCAAAGTCGGGAGCTACTGAAGGGGCTATGCGCATGGTGAGGTCGTCATTGACGTTGAAATCGTAGAGATGCCCAAAGACGTAGGCATCCAACAGATTGAGTCCGTAGACCGCCACCGTTATGATGGTAAATAGTTGAAAATTCTTGTTGTATGACTGATAATAATTATAGACATAGTAGCCGGAGATGCCTTCATAGCCCGGCAGGGTGCAGATGCCGCTCTGGCCGATGGCGAGATATTCTTTGCGGAACATGCGCATGTCGGAATAATAGTTATAGGCAAAATAACCCACGGTGCCCAAGGCGGCATAGATGATGGGAATCTTCCATGCCTGGCCATTATAAATCTGCCCTCCGCCAGGGACGATGGAGAGGAGGAGAGACTTGGTGGGGTTGTGGTCGGTCTTGGCCACGGTGGTAACTGCCTGTGGAGTGACCAAAACCGAGTCCTTGACATTCTGTGCCTGAACCCATGAGGCGACGGCCAGCAGTATTCCTATTATGAAAAGACGTTTGAACACGGCTGGCTGAGCTCAGGCTCAAGGATGGAGCAATTTCTTGATTCGCTCGAAATCCTCGTCGTTTTTAAAATGAATTGTCATGGTTCCTTTGCCTCGGCGGGAACGCTTGATTTCGACATCTGACCCCAACATCTGCCTCATCTGAGACTGGGCTGCGCTGTGGGTACTGGGCAACTCGTCTTTGAGCACCGTGCGGGGCTTTTTTTCGGCCTTCCCAGCCTTGACCAACTGCTCGGTCTGGTGGACAGAGAGGTGCCGATTGATAATGTCGTGCAGAATGGCCAAGTGTTCCTCAGGGTCTTCCACATTGATGAGGGCGCGAGCATGGGCCATGCTTATCTGACCCGAACTGAGAGCCAGTTGGGTCTCTGCAGGGAGGTTGAGCAGGCGCAGATAGTTGGTGATGGTGGAGCGGTCCTTGCCCACCCGCTGGCTGAGTTGCTCGTGGGTGAGTTGGCACTCTTCGATGAGGGCGTTGTAGGAGAGGGCTATCTCCATAGCGTTGAGGTTCTCGCGTTGTATATTCTCTACAAGGGCCATTTCCATCATCTGACCGTCGGTGGCCACACGGATATAGGCCGGCAACTCGGTAAGACCTGCCAATTGCGAGGCCCGCAGTCGGCGTTCGCCGGCTATGAGCTGGTATTTGCCGTCGGGCATACGGCGGACAGTGATGGGAGTGATGACACCCTGCTCGCGGATAGATTGCGAAAGCTCCTGCAAGGCAGTGTCGTCAAATTCTTTGCGGGGTTGGAAAGGGTTCGCCTCAATGTCGCTAATAGGCACCATGCTGATGGCAGCGGTGACATCAGACTCGCTGCCGTTGAGCGTGTCCACATCAATGCTACCCAGTATGGCATCTAGTCCGCGACCTGGTATGAGAGGTTTCTTACTTGCCATTGTTTGTGTGTTCTGAATAGGTTAGTTATCTTGTGTGCCGAGAGGCTTCATCTTGTTGCGTCGGAGCAATTCGGTGGCAAGGTTTAGATAGTTGGTCGCGCCAGCACATGTGGCATCATACATGATGACAGACTTGCCGTAGCTGGGTGCCTCGGCCAACTTGGTGTTGCGGTAGACCAGCGTATCGAAGACCAAGCGTTTGAAATGCGAACGCACATCCTCAACCACCTGCCGCGCCAATCGGAGACGCGAATCGTACATGGTGATGAGCAGACCCTCGATGTTCAACTTAGGGTTGAGACGGGTCTGAACAATACGCACGGTGTTAAGGAGTTTCCCCAAGCCTTCGAGAGCGAAGTATTCGCTCTGGATGGGGATGATGACCGAATCGCTTGCCGTGAGGGCGTTGACGGTGATAAGCCCCAACGAAGGGCTGCAGTCGATGATGATGAAGTCGTAGTCGTTGCGCAAAGGCTCCAGGGCACGGGAAATGAAATACTCGCGGTTCTTCTCGTTGACCAGTTCCACCTCTGCTCCCACCAAGTCGATGCGGGTGGGAAGCAGGGTGAGGTTGGGGGCATCGGTGTCAATCAGGCAGTCGTGGATGTCGGCATGACCCATAAAACACTCGTAGGCACTCTTCTCCAACTCGTCGGGATTGATGCCGAGCCCCGACGTGGCGTTGGCCTGGGGGTCGGCATCAACCAAGAGGACCTTGTACTCCATCACCGCCAGCGCTGCACTGAGGTTCACGGCGGTAGTGGTCTTCCCCACCCCGCCCTTCTGATTGGCGACAGAGATTATCTTTCCCATGACAGAATGCGTTTAGAACTTGAAGTCAATATCTTCCAAATCGGTCTTGGGGTAGTCGCGACGCTCGCCGTCGTACTCGTAATCGTTCTCAACAACGACTGGTTCCGGCTCTATGCCAGTCTCGATAAACGAGAAGGCGTTGGCCAACCCTTTTTGAAACTTCTCGAAATCTTCTTTATAAAGGAAAATCTTGTTCTTATCGTAGTAAAACTCGCCCGTGTTGTTGTCAAAAAGGCGACGACTTTCGGTAATGGTAATAAACTTGTCACCACCACGTGTTTCCTTCACATCAAAAAAATAACGACGCTTACCAGCAGGAATAGCCTGCGAATACAGTTCTTCTTTTCTATTTTCCATGTTATTACAAATTGTTATTGAAAT
>CAZTVH010000253.1:0-3112 GCA_964616965.1 uncultured Bacteroidaceae bacterium
GATGGAGGCGGCTGGTGCAGTCTTCCTGCCTGCGGCGGGCCGGCGCGACGGCACGAATGTCGGCTATGTGGGCTACGGGGGCAGCTATTGGTCGTCCACGCACGGTGCGCGCGAAGCGGACTACATGTACTTCTACTCCGTGGACGAATACTTCTCGACGTTCAGCGTCAAGTTCTTCTTCGGGTATTCAGTTCGCCTCGTTCTAGATGAAGAGTGATCCAGTGGCTCATTTGATAGCGAAGAGGAAAAAAGTCCCTGTAACAAGTGAAGAAAATCCACGCGGTGAGATACCCGTATAACAACTTTTTGTATTGAAAAGTGAGTATATCAAAAATAAAGTGTATATTTGCAGTCGGATTAAGATAAAAAGAAGATGGACACATTGTTTGATACTGAGAAAGATGTAGGTTCGAAAGCTGTTTCGGAACCAGCGTTGGACATGGCTTTTGCGAGATGGAAAGAACGTGCCGATGCATACCAATACAGTCCCGATACTAAACACCAATACTCCACTCTTGAGGAATTTGGTGAAAAACTGCTTGCTGCTATTCGAACTCAGTTATGACTGAAAGACAAGTGATAGTATCGGATGATGCGCAAGAGGACATCTTGGATGTGGCTCAATACATCATTGCCGTATCACGACCTGACCATGCTGAGAAATATGCACGCGAAGTTCTTGCTGAACTTGCAACATTGAACCATATGGCAGTTGTGCTTCCGATTCCGATATATGGTTATGTGAAGAAATTTCATCCCGAAGCAAAAATGATGAAATTGCATGGCAAGCCGTTATGTGCAATATTTCATATAGAAGGAGATTTTGTAATTATAGATAGAATTATTCACTCATCAATGATAACCTACTAAAATTTAGAAACAAGAATAGTAAAAGACAAGAAAATTTGTAAGACATATTAACTGAGCTTGACGCTCTTGTTCTCTCATGGCAATAGTCTGGTAAACTTTAAGTGGTGAGAATAAGAATGCGTAAAGTTCACGCCAAGGGGCGTGGATTTTCGTACACTTATTTACCACAGGGTTATTACCAGACGCCCGCCATGAAAATAAGCAGTTCAAACGAAAGGAAACGCCTTTCTTTATGCCCCTTATTTTTGAGAATAACGGCTTCCGGCTCAGGCAGGGAAGCCGAAAACTGTTTATAGAGTAGGCATGTATTAAAAACCAATAACATGAAAGAAAACAACAAAAAGGTGTACGACGCACCTATGGTCGAATTGATTGAAGCACGCGTCGAAAAAGGCTTTATCGTTTCTGGAGAAAATGGAGGTAAGTCTGCTCAAATGGAAAGCTATGGGAAAGGCTCTACCAATGCATTATTCACTTGATTTTCGAATCTGTAAAAAATGACAACAGCAATGAGAAATTCCTATTCATTAAAGACTGTCACTCTTTTGACAGCAGTAGTAACAATGGCTGTTCTCTTCTCATGCAAGAAAGAGGAAACTGGTAAGGTTCTCTTCACCGCCACCATCGAGGGTTCAGCCAAGACCACTATCAGCATCAACGACATGACGGAAACTGGCACAATGGCTTGGGAGCAAGGAGACAGAATTACTGTCTTCGATGGTAATGGGGTTGAATCCACCCTATCAGCCACCACCTCGGGTACCACAAGTGGCTTTACCCTCAATAGTGGGCAGCCTGAGCCTACAACCGCACCGTACATGGCCATCTATAATGATGGCGGCAGCGTTACCAGCAATACCATTACGATACCTATCACTCAGAATTGGAGCGGTAGCAGTGTGAAGGCACCCATGTATGCACCGTATACAAATAGCACGGAATTGGAGTTCAAGAATCTATGTGGCATCATGGTGCTGACATTGGATGCCCCTGCTAGTGGCTCAACCCTCAAAAAAGTAACAGATATTGAAATCACGGCCGACAAGCCGCTTTGTGGTTCGTGCTTGATTGATGCAGAGGATTTTTCCATGAGGTCGTTGGACTATTACAACAGCAACAACCACACTGTCACACTTGTTTGTGGTGACGGCGTGAGTGTCCAGGGGTCGGAGAATTTCTACATTTACCTTCCCCCCGCTACATATACCAGCATGACCATAACGATACGCACAAATGACGGTATGGAGTGTACCAAGATCCTCCATAACACTTTTACGGTGGAGCGTAACTGCTATTACCCATTCTCGTTCAGAATTCCTCCTGTAGGTGGCATCAACGGGTTGTTCACTGTCGGCGTGAACGCGGATAATTCCCCCAAGCTGGTATGGTTCTCAAGAGGCAACCTACAGTACCGTGCCAGTACAGACTCTTGGCGCTTTGCTGATTGTCAGTATTATTATGTGGGTGTGGACAATGAGAACATCAGTAGTGGCTATAGTGGTTGGATAGACTTATTCGGCTTTGGGACAGGAGATAATCCAACTTGTTCAACAACAGATGCCAATGATTACAGCAACTTTGTCGATTGGGGCAGTAACCCGATATTCAGTGGGGGTAATCAGTTGATGGCGGCTGACTTATGGCGTACGCTTGAAGTGAACGAATGGGACTATTTATTCAATACCCGCAATCAAGCTTCCTCAAAATATGGTGCCGGGAGTGTCTGTGGCGTAGGGGGGCTGATAGTATTGCCTGACAGTTGGACAACTCCTGAAGGATGTTCGTTCACATCAGGTTTTGCCACCGATGCGGATTGGTCTCGTAATAGCTACAATTCTGCCCAATGGGATAGGATGGAAGCGGCAGGTGCAGTGTTCTTGCCTGCGGCAGGTTCGAGAGATCCGTATGGGGATTATCATAGAGTTAGAGGCTGCTATTGGTCATCAACTTATTATGGTGGTGGCACCGCAGGTTGTGTGACTTTTGCCAGTTATCGTTTTTGGCCGTTTGACTATTGGGATGGAAGGGAAGGTCATTCCGTGCGCCTTGTTCGGAATAATTAGCAAGAGGTAACTTATCACAACTCATACAAGAAACAATTCCCTGTCGCGAGTGTGGCAGGGACTTCTTTTCTAGCATTTCTCCGAATTCAAGGAATGTATGCCTCGATTTTTCCAAAATTCGGGAATGTATTCCTTGAATTTGTCAGTTTTTCGGGAATTGGTATTACTTATTGCTGCGT
>CAZTVH010000254.1:0-3084 GCA_964616965.1 uncultured Bacteroidaceae bacterium
GTTATAACGTCATAACGAATAGTGCGACCCAATAGATAATGGTAATGAAAAGACTGTTGACAACAATGGTGGTGGTGGTCGGCATGGCAATGCTGGCGGGCTGCCACCATCAAACACCTGCCGAAGCGGTGCGCCTGCACCGTTTCGACAGGGTGTTGTTTGAAACAGCTCCCGAACAGCTGCCTGCCAAGCTGCGCGAGGTGCGTGACGAGTATGCCACCGATTTGCTGGCCCTGCATACAGAAGATGCGGAGTTTATGCAGATGCTGGCGGGTTTTGTGTCCGACCCCACGATGCGCGACATCTATGGGTTGGTGGACAGCGTGCTGGGCGACATGCAGCCACAGGCCGAGCAGCTGGGCGACGCTTTGAAACGGGCGGCGGAACTGTGTCCCACGATGCGATACGACAAGGTGTATACCTATGTGTCGGGCATGTTCGACTACAACATGCGCGTGGGTTGCAACAGCCACGAGCTCATCATCAGTGTCGACCAGTATGTGCTGCCTTACACCGAGCGGTACGGCTATTTCGGCTGCCCCATGTTCTTGGTGCAGCAGAGCAGGCCGGAGTATATGGTGGCGGACTGCATGACGGCGATAGCACGCGAGCGTATAGCCATACCGCATGAGGATGGCAGGACATCGGGCCAGACACCTGTTATGACACTGCTGGACTATATGCTGGCAGAGGGGAAGGCGATATATTTCGCACAAAAGGTGCTGCCCGGCACGCCCGACAGCATACTGCTGCGATATACCGCCGACCAGACCGATTGGATGAAGGCCAACGAGGAGCATGTGTGGAGCTATTTGCTGCAGAACAAGCTGCTGTATGAGACCGACTATATGCGTTTCCACAACCTGATAGACGATGCGCCGAAGACCAATGCCTTCCGCGACTCGTCGCCACGGACCACCGACTATATCGGTTGGCGTATCGTGAGCCAGTATGTGAAGAACAGTGGCTGCACCATTCAGGAACTGTTTGACGAGACCGACTCGCAGAAAATTCTTAACCAGTCGAATTACAGACCCTCCAAAAATTGAAAATTGAAAATTGAAAGTTGAAAAAGTTTTAGTTTTTAGTTTTTACTTTTTACTTTAAATAAAATGGTTCGCAAGAAAACATGGATTAGCACCAACAACATATATATCTACCTTTTCTATAAGGCACTGCTGGCTTTTGTGCTGTTGCTGTTGTCGCAGGTGTTTTTCTATCTCGACAATACGCGTATATTTCATGTCGCCGACTTCAAGGAGTGGGTAGGCATAGCGTGGGGCAATGTGATATTTGGCATTGCCACGGTGGGCTGTATGTTGCTGCCCTATTTTGCTGCCAACCTGCTGCCGTTTAAGTTCCGATGGAACAGGCATTACCACCGCTGGGTGGAGGTGTTGTTGTACTATGTGCCGCTGCTGTTTATGCTGGCAAGCAACGTGGCGGACGCAGCCTACTACCAGTACACCTACCGCCGCCTCAGTGGCGAGATATTCCGCTATCTGGGCATCAGCGGCGACATGGGTTCGCTGTGGTGGCATTTTTTGATTGACTACTGGCAGGCGACGGTCTTCTTTGTGGCAGCCATGATACTGCTCTTTTGGTCGGGGACCAAGATGCACCTGTCGGCTAGAAACAAGTATCGCAAGCACGGGCTGAACGACGTGGTAGGTCTGGTGGTAGGAGCGGCGTGTGTGCTTTTCTTGCTGCGTGGGGGCTTTGGTAAGAGTATCGAGTGGCGCGATGCCGCCAAGTATTGCCAGGCGAAGAATTGTGCCTTGGTGACCAATAGCGGCTATAATATTGTGCGTACATTCAACGGAGGCACACTGGAGGAAGAACACTTCATGGACGAGGCACAGGCGCGCCAACTGTTCAACCCCGTGCTGGAACCAGAACCCTACTTCGAAGGGCGCATCGTGGAGGCGTGGTGCGGATGGGAGGCAGGCTGCGGCAAATGGGTTGCCGACGCTATGACCGAAAATGAGCATGAGGCCTTCTCGAATATTGTGATTATCGTGCTGGAGAGCTTCTCGCAAGAGTATATGGGCTGTTATAATCAGGGCATCATGCCTAGTTTCACGCCTTTCCTTGATTCGCTGGCACAGCACTGCGTGGTGTATCAGGGCAGGGCCAACGGCAAGAAGTCGATTGAAGGCATCCCTGCCATCTTTGCCTCGGTGCCCACGCTGATGACTTTCCCACTAACATTGAGCGACTATGCCGACGACAGCCTCTATGCGCTGCCTGCCATATTGCGCGACCACGGTTACCACACTGCTTTCTTTCATGGTAGCTACAACGGGGTGATGGAGTTCGACAAGGTGTGCAGTCGGATGGGTTTTGAGGAGTATTACGGCAAAAACGAGTATATGGCCGACCGGCTATCGCGCGAGAGCGACTACGATGGTTGCTGGGGTATCTTCGACGAGCATTATTTGCAATATTTTTCGCGGAGGTTGAGCACTTTCAAGGAACCCTTTATGGCGGGAGTGTTCACCCTGTCGTCGCACCACCCCTATACCATGCAGCCCGAACATAAGGACGACTTTGAGAAGGGGCCGCATCCGCTGTGCAGGGTGGTGTCGTATACCGACAATGCGTTGAGGAAGTTTTTCGACGCGGCCCGCAAGACTGACTGGTATAAGCATACCACCTTCGTCATCACCGCCGACCACAGCGGACAGGGCTTGCATCGCGAATATAACGACTATGACGGATGGTACCGCATACCGATGTTGGTGTATCGCCCGTTATATGAAGAGGTGTGTGTTCCAGAGTATGGTCCCGAATGGAGTTGCCATAAGGTGTCGCCCCGTATCATGCAGCAGACCGACATCATGCCCACACTGCTCGACTACTTGGGATTTCAGACCCCTGCGGTCTGTTTTGGAACCAGTGTGTTCCGCAATCCCCAAAATGGATGGCAGATAGCCTACGGCAACGGCTACTACCAGCTGGAGACGCAGGGCGGCATGGCAGTGCTGGGCGAAGAAACGGAGGAGGTGATAGGCTTTGGTAACATAGAATTGCTTAAGGCCGTTGTGCAGCAATACAACCATCGGTTGATAAATAATGAATTGA
>CAZTVH010000255.1:0-3065 GCA_964616965.1 uncultured Bacteroidaceae bacterium
GCTCTCGGTAGTAAATGTTGTTAAACGCGGCGAACAGTAGGCGGATACTTTATTTCAAGGGATTTGTATAAGAAAAAATCGGGGTAAAAGGTTGTTATATTAAAAAAAAGGGTTATATTTGCAATCCATAGCAATGTGTGAATATTAATATAAAAGATTGATAATGAGACCAGATTTTTCAAAAGTTGACTTCCGTGCGGGAAAGGAAAACGGTAAATCCTTTGTGCAATGGGAGAAAGAGAACGATATTCAGAAGAGCTGGAAAACACCTGAGCAGATAGATGTGAAGCCTGTCTATGGCAAGGATGACTTGTTGGGGATGGAGCATCTGAACTATGCTGCAGGTATTGCCCCGTTCTTGCGCGGACCGTACAGCACGATGTATGTGATGCGTCCGTCAGTATGCCGGCTTCTCTACGGCTGAGGAGTCTAACGCCTTCTACCGCCGTAATATTGCGGCAGGTCAGAAGGGTTTGAGCTGTGCCTTCGACTTGGCAACGCACCGTGGCTACGATTCTGACCATGAACGCGTGGTGGGTGACGTGGGTAAGGCCGGCGTTGCGGTTGACAGCATTCTGGATATGAAGATTCTGTTCGACCAGATTGACCTCGGCAAGATGTCGGTGTCGATGACGATGAATGGCGCGGTGCTGCCTATTTTGGCTTTCTATATCATCGCTGCCGAGGAGCAGGGGGTGCCGCAGGAGCAGTTGCAGGGTACCATTCAGAACGATATTCTGAAAGAGTTTATGGTGCGTAATACCTATATCTATCCTCCTCTGCCTTCGATGAAGATTATTGCGGACATCTTTGAGTATACGTCGAAGCACATGCCCAAGTTCAACAGCATCTCGATTTCGGGCTACCACATGCAGGAGGCGGGTGCCACGGCTGACATCGAGCTGGCCTATACGCTGGCAGACGGCTTGGAGTATTTGCGTGCCGGTATCAATGCAGGCATGAGCGTGGACGACTTTGCTCCGCGTCTGAGCTTCTTCTGGGGTGTGGGTATGAACCACTTTATGGAGATTGCCAAGATGCGTGCGGCCCGTATGCTGTGGGCGAAGATTGTGAACCAGTTCAACCCCAAGAACCCGAAGTCGCTGGCATTGCGTACACACTGCCAGACATCGGGCTGGAGCTTGACGGAGCAAGACCCGTTTAACAATGTTGCCCGTACCTGTATCGAGGCTATGGGTGCTGCTTTGGGACACACGCAGAGCCTGCATACCAACGCATTGGACGAGGCCATCGCACTGCCGACCGATTTTAGTGCACGTATTGCCCGTAACACGCAGATTTATCTGCAGGAGGAGACGAATATCTGTCGCGTGGTCGACCCGTGGGCAGGCAGCTACTATGTGGAGAGCCTGACGCATGAGCTGGCACACCGTGCCTGGGCGCATATTCAGGAGGTGGAAAGCTTGGGCGGCATGGCAAAGGCCATTGAGAGCGGCGTGCCGAAGATGCGTATTGAGGAGGCAAGTGCCCGCAAGCAGAGCCGTATTGACAGCAATGTCGACACCATTGTAGGTATCAACAAGTACCGTCTCGACCATGAGGATCCCATCGAAACCCTTGAGGTGGACAACACGGCAGTGCGTAAGGCGCAGATAGAGCGTCTGGCCAAACTGCGTGCCGAGCGTAACGGCGAGGAGGTGCAGGCAGCATTGGATGCGCTGACAGAGTGCGCCAAGACGGGCAAGGGCAACCTGTTGGAGCTCTCAATCGACGCAGCCCGTAAACGTGCGTCGCTGGGCGAAATCAGCTATGCCTTGGAAAAGGTGTACGGACGTTATAAAGCAAAAATAAACCTTATCAGCAACGTGTACAGTACTCAGACAAAAGATAGCGAGAGCTTCAAGAAGGCTCAGGCAATGACTGACGAGTTTGCCAAGTTGGAAGGCCGTCGCCCCCGTATCATGGTGGCGAAGATGGGTCAGGACGGTCACGACCGCGGTGCCAAGGTGGTGGCCACAGGCTATGCAGACTTGGGCTTCGACGTGGATATGGGACCGCTGTTCCAGACACCTGCCGAGGCTGCCAAGCAGGCCGTGGAGAATGATGTCCACATCATGGGTGTCAGTTCACTGGCAGCAGGCCACAAGACCTTAGTCCCCCAGGTGATTGAGGAGCTGAAAAAACTCGGCCGTGAGGACATCATGGTTGTCGTGGGTGGCGTTATCCCGCCACAGGACTATGACTTCCTCTTCCAGTCGGGGGCTGCCTGTATATTTGGCCCCGGCACCGTCATCAGCGAGAGTGCCATCAAGATGATGGAGCTGTTGCTGGCTGCTAGAAAATAAGCAGCAGACGAGAAGAAATAATGTTTCAGAATAGACTTTGCCGCCGTGATGGCGGCAAAGTTTTTTTGTGCGAAAAGAGTTTTTTTTTGCTATGTTAAAAAAAAGTTGTAATTTTGCAAACTCAATAGGAGTGCAAAAATGAGACAAAAAATCGATACGGTTGTCCAGTTTAGTGGTTTAAAGACAGGGAAATACGAGTATAGTTATAGGTTGGACAGCTCGTTCTTCGAGGAGTATGAAAATGACGAATTGAGGGATGGAAAAGTCGATTTTGAGGTTGTTTTGGAGCGTAGCGAGAGGATGCTGTTGATTACTTTTTTCTATAAAGGAGAAGTGAAGACGACATGCGACCGCTGCCTCGGAGAGATGAAGGTGCCGGTGGAAGGAGAGGAAAAGTTGTGTGTGAAGTTCAGCGACACAGAGACGAGTGAGGATGAGAACGTGGTGTATCTCCCCGAGAGTGCCTACCAGATAGACCTAGCCCAATGGATGTACGAGTATGTGGCGGTGAGTATGCCAATGCAACACGTCCACCCAGAAGGCGAATGCGACCCAGAGATGCTGAAGTTCATCATGGATGAGCCGACGGAAGAGGGTGCAGGAGGAGAAGAGACGATGAGAGAGCTTGGAGAGGGTGAGAGCGACCCCAGATGGGACGCATTAAAACAATTATTAGATTAATAAACAAATAAAAAATAATAAATTATGCCACATCCAAAACACAGATTCTCGCAGACTCGCACAGCGAAGCGCAGAACA
>CAZTVH010000256.1:0-3031 GCA_964616965.1 uncultured Bacteroidaceae bacterium
GCCCAGTCGGAAGTCTTAGCGTGATAGAAATACTCCTTTTCAATCGAGTCGACATACTTTTTCACCAGCAACTCAGTGTCCTGCACCTCGTCGGCATCCATCGTGAGGGTACTGCACCGCCATGACACTTCCATCGAAAGGCTGTCGTGGGTGATGACATAGATGCCGTTGTCGACTATAGGCTGGATATTAGAGGAGGCTGCCACACTGTCGATGGCTTGCTGTAGGAGCATTTGGGAGTCCTTTTCCCGCTGGGAGGCCCTTTTCGTAGTAACACCTTCCTGCTGCAGCTCTACGCGACCGAACGACTCGTTCGCCTTATTCGTATGGAAACGGAAACCAAGCTTGAGGTTCTGCAAGTCAGAAGAGGGATGTTCTCTCACATAGGTATTGACGATTGAGGTCAGTTGGGTCATGGTCTTGCGGTAGCTTTCGGGTCTGAAAAGATTGTAATGCTGTGCCTGCCGGCTCAACTGGGCGTAGACAAGCTCTCTGACGTGCAGCACCTTGCTGTTGTTTGGATTGATTGCAAGGATAGTGTCGCACATGCGAATTGCCGCCGGGTAGTCCTCCAACTCCACCATTCCCGAAAGCCTATATTCGTAGACTGCCTCACGCTGTTTGGTAATGCTTTTGCGGCACTTCTCCAACTCACCATCCAACGGGGGGTAAAAACCCTCCATCCTATCCAACAGGCCGTAGGCTTCCTCAAACTGCCCGTCCTCGGCCAGCCCGATAGCCTGCTTGGTTGCCTGGGCCACGACCGACTTGACGGTGTCCTTCTTCCTGCTGATGAAGTCCGCAACATCGTCGGTACGCATACATTTCACCCATAGCGAATAGTCTTGTCGCACCGCTATTTCAAATCGGCCCATACGCCCGTTGATAGGCATTGTTCCGATGTAGGACGAGCGTTCTTTGTTGTAGGCATAGTTGTGGCCGTTCAAATCAGACACGATATTGCACACCCCCTTCGGATTCATCGAATACTCGATGATATTGCCCAGGCCGTCCAACGACTCCATGAAGATGATATAGCACCCCTTGTTATACTTGTTGAAGAATATCGACCTCTTATAGCTTAGGGTGAAATAGTCTACAGTATCATACACCTTATCCGACATGTCGCCCAAGTCTCCCAGACCGAAATCCATGCTGTCGAGACGTTCGAAAGCCTCGCTATACGAGAGGTTCAAGAATGATAACAGGGTTGTGGAGGTGAGGCACTCACTACCTGTTCGACTGACGTTCTGGGAATCCTGTCCCACACAGACCATTCCCTTTGCTCCAAATAGGACCAAACAAATTGCATACAATACTATTTTTCGCTTCATAATACCAATATTTTAAAAACCCCTTATTTTCTTTTTTTTCACTTATTGCCCACTATCTCAAATGGAACTGAGGCCAAGGTTAAAGTAAGAAGTAAGAACTATGAACTAATAAGTTGGGCGGCAGCCATCCCCTCTTTAGAGGGGTGTCACGAAGTGACGGGGTATGTGCTTCAACTTCCAATTTTATCAAAATTCAAATACGGCCGCAGGCACTCAGGCATGACGATACCGTCGGGGGTCTGGTTGTTCTCCAGCAGGGCGGCGACGATGCGGGGCAGGGCCAACGCACTGCCGTTGAGCGTGTGGGCCAGACGCATCTTGCCGTCGGTGTCCTTGAAGCGGAGCTTCATGCGGTTGGCCTGAAACGTCTCGAAATTGGAGACGGAAGATACTTCGAGCCACTTCTGCTGGGCGGCGCTCCACACCTCGAAGTCAAAAGTCATGGCAGAGGTGAAACTGATGTCGCCCCCGCAAAGCTTGAGTATATGGTAGGGCAATCCCAACTGGTCGAGCAGGCCGCCCACATGCTTCTTCATCTCCTCTAGGGTGTCGTATGAGCGGTCGGGATGCTCAATGACCACGATTTCCACCTTACTGAACTCATGGAGGCGGTTCAACCCACGCACGTCCTTGCCGTAGCTGCCTGCCTCGCGGCGGAAACACTCGCTGTAGCCCGCGTGCTTGATGGGGAATTGGTCGGGGGTGAGGATGACGTTGCGATAGATGTTGGTGATAGGCACCTCGGCGGTGGGTATCATATAGAACCCGTCGAGGGGTATGGCATACATCTGTCCCTCCTTGTCGGGCAGCTGTCCGGTGCCAAGGCCGGAGGCCTCGTTGACCATCAGCGGAGGCATGATTTCCACATAGCCCGCCTTGGTGGCCTGGTCGAGGAAGAAGTCAATGAGGGCACGCTGCAGGCGGGCACCCTTGCCTTTGTATACGGGGAAGCCCGCACCCGTAATCTTATTGCCCAGCTCGAAGTCGACAATGTCGTACTTGGCGCACAGCTCCCAGTGGGGCAAAGCTCCTTCGGGCAGGTTGGGCTTGGTGCCGTATTCTGCCACCACCACATTGTCTGCCTCGCTCTTGCCCTTGGGCACGGTGATGTGCGGCGCGTTGGGAAGAGAGATAAGCTTGGCGTTGAGGTCGGTATCGACGGTAGTCTGCTGCTCGGCGAGCTCTTTCTCCTGAGCCTTGAGGTCGGCGGTGCGAGCCTTGAGGGTTTCGGCCTCGTCGCGTTTGCCTTGCTTAAAAAGTATGCCAATCTGTTTGGCTATGCTGTTTTGCTCGGCCTTGACGGCATCGGCTTTTTGTTGGAGTGCGCGACGTTGCTCGTCGAGCGAGATGATTTCCGCTATGCGCTCTTCGACATTTTGGACATTCTTTATCTTGAGACGTTCGATAATTTCCTCTGTATGTTCCTTGATATATTGCAGTTGCAGCATAATATATATTTTTGTTTAAATCGCAAAGATACAAAAAAAAGTCGAACCTACAAAGTTTTATTTACTAAATTTCGTCAAGCAAAAACAGATGCACATCCTCCTCGGACCACTCCCACCCTAATCTTTGGTTGTTCGCTTTTCGTTACAGACTAAGGTCGTGACTGTTATTCGCCACACCTTCTCCTTGCCGCATCTTCGAGGATGGGTGTCTTGAAGTACGAAGTAAGAACTAATTAAAGTAAAAAGTAA
>CAZTVH010000257.1:0-3020 GCA_964616965.1 uncultured Bacteroidaceae bacterium
CAACCGCATCCAATACATCTTCCTTATCGGCTGCGCTATTATCATTGCCCTCACTCGCCAATGGTACGCCATCACTCTCATCATCTTATGGTACATACTATTCTCACTCCTAACCCAACGCAAGCACGCCTCCCATGAACAATAATCCTAAATCTATCGCCATAGCCGACTATGACTACCCACTTCCCGACGAACGCATAGCTAAATTTCCTCTTGAACAACGCGACCACTCCAAACTGCTTGTTTACCAAAACGGGAACATCTCCGAGAGCCAGTTCTTTCACATTCCCGAACTGTTGCCGCCCGACAGCCTGCTGGTGTTCAACGACACCAAGGTCATCCATGCCCGACTATTCTTCCAAAAGGCCACAGGCTCCACCATAGAGGTCTTCTGCCTCGAGCCCTACCAGATGGCCGTTTCCCAAGCCTTTGAGCAACGCAGTAAATGCACATGGACCTGCTTCATCGGCAACAACAAGAAATGGAAAGAAGGCACCCTTTCGCGCGAAATAGACATCAACGGCCAACATATCACCCTTAATGCCAACCGTCAACAAGCTGTTGGCAACGCATGGATAGTCGACTTCGATTGGGATGGCGGGGTCAGTTTCGCCGAAGTCATCGACCAAGCCGGTGTCATCCCCCTTCCACCCTACCTGCACCGCGAGGCCGTCAGTAGCGACAACGAACGCTACCAAACCGTCTACGCCCGCTACCAAGGCTCTGTTGCCGCCCCAACGGCAGGGTTGCATTTCACCCCCGAAGTGTTCAACGCACTGCAAGCAAGGCATATCGCCACCGACTTCATCACCCTTCACGTCGGAGCTGGCACCTTCAAACCTGTCAGTACCGACACCATTGGCGAACACGAGATGCATGTGGAACATATCGAGATAGCACGCCAAAACATCGAGTGCATCCTCCAGCACCTCCCCCACCCTGTGATTCCAGTCGGCACTACATCGGTACGCACCATAGAATCAGTCTATTGGTTCGGCGTTCGCCTCAGCCAAAATCCCAACCTTGATGCCATGCATATCCTCCAATGGGACCCCTACGAACTCGAAGACCTTCACATCGACACCGCAGAGGCTTACCGCAACGTCCTCCAATGGATGGACAGCCACCAACTCGACCACCTCTATGGCGACACCCAACTGATGATAGCTCCTGGCTACAGATACCATGTTATCAGCGGATTGATAACCAATTTCCACCAACCCAAAAGCACCCTGCTGCTACTCGTTTCAGCCCTTATTGGTGATGTCTGGCGGCAATGCTACCGCTACGCCTTAGACCACCAGTTCCGCTTTCTCAGTTACGGCGACAGCTGCCTGTTCCTCGTTGACAACCCCACCCAGTAATCGATGTCCATTGTTCGCGACATACTGAGGCTCATCTTTCCCGACCTCTGCTACCATTGTAGCGAACCTCTTGTTGGAGACGAACGCAATCTCTGCACCCTGTGTCTAAGCAAGATACCTTGGACACACAATGCCTCACATCCTGACAACGATACCGAACTCCGTCTCGTTGGGCGCATTCCCGTCGTAGCCGCAGCCAGCCTGCTGCAATTCCACAAAGGGAACGTCACACAGAGCATTGTTCATCATATCAAGTATCATGGAAACACACAATTGGCTCACCAATTCGGCATGATACTAGGGGAAGAACTGAAGGCCTCTCATCGCTTCGACGACATCGACATCGTGGCACCCGTCCCTTTGCACTGGTGGCGACGGATGCGCCGTGGCTATAACCAAAGCCAGATTCTTGCTGCCGAGGTTGCAAAAGTATTACAGTGCTCCCTGTCCGTCCACGACTTATACCGCCGTCGGCACACCCCGTCGCAGACACATAAGAATCGCCAGCAACGTATTGATAACATGGTATCGGCATTCGCTGTGCGCCATCCCGAACAATTCGAAGGCAAACACCTATTACTCATCGATGACGTGCTCACCACCGGTGCCACCACCGAGGCCTGCTACCACGCCCTACAATCCATTCCCAACCTCCGCATCAGCGTTGCCACACTAGCCATCGCCACCACTTGACACATTCTGCTGCAATCACTATGCTAGTATAACTCTATGCAGAGAGTGTATTGCCTTTGTTATTTGCGACGGTCAAAGATTCAAATTTTATTCAGTACATAAACATGTAGTGGATTAATTTTGGAATTTTTATCCGCTACACAGATTGGAAGTGGATATTGCTGTCCATGTAGAGTCCTGCGAGTTTATTGTCCAAAGATGTCGATGTGTATTTACCGTTGCTTGCGGGAGCGGAGCGGTGACGCTATCGCAAATCCGACTGCACTATCGCAAACGTGTGTTTATATTCGGTATGATATTTACCAGTACAATTAGGGACTGAGTCAGTGAACACCTCCGTTGTCCATGCAGAAGTATCCAACCATCGATTGTTTGCTTGGCTTTCGGGATGCTTCATATCCCAAACGGCAGCGATACTGCTGTCTGGATAAAGTAATAACAGATATGGTCTGTAGAACCTCATTAAAATATCAGGACCATACCAATATTCATTGGTATAATGGCACTTAACAGCCCCACTTAACATAGACAACGGATGTATTTCACAATTCTGAATATCGGAGGTATCCTTAGTCGTAGCAAAATACAATTCCACATCCGTATTGTTTGTCACTTGAGCAGTATATGTCTCTTCAGGATCCAAGCATTCCAACCAACAAGATGACATAGATAAAGCAAACAAGATGCCAACAAAAAATAAAACAATTCTTCTCATGGTATTATCATTATGAATGTGTCTATTAGCTCATTATTGTCTATAAACAAGATATGGCGGTTCAGATAATCGTCCCTTGCCATCATGTTCTTGTTGATTTTTACGGCTATAGACGTAAAACTTTTATTTTTATTGTATTTTTACGCTCATAAGTGTAAAATTATTTACTGAAGATGTCGCTCTGTTTCAGCAGGCGGAGGGTGTGGGGGTTTCTATTTTCGGCCGTACTGCTTCATGAGGCGGAAGGT
>CAZTVH010000258.1:0-3016 GCA_964616965.1 uncultured Bacteroidaceae bacterium
TGCAAGACCGAAAGGCATAATTTCCTATGCTTTTCACGCTGTTCGGAATTGTGGTATTCTTACATCCAACTATTAATTTGTTGGATAATGTCTCAATAATAGCATTACAGTTGTGGCGAGAATCGTACCTGATATTCCCTTCTTCAACAACAATGGATGTCAAGTCCCAGCAACCACAGAAAGCAAAGTCTCCTATGAACGTCACACTATTGGGTATCGTGATGGAAGTTAGGCCATTGCAAGACCGAAAGGCATAATTTCCTATGCTTTTCACGCTGTTCGGAATTGTGGTGTTTTTACATCCAGCTATTAATCTGTTTGATGAAGTCTCAATAATCGCATTACAGTTATTGCGAGAATCGTATTGGGTATTCCCTTCTTCAACAACAATGGATGTCAAGTCCTCCCATTCAGAAAAAGTTGTGTCTCCTATGAACTTCACACTGCTGGGAATCGTGATGGAAGTTAAGCATCTGCAATATAGGAAATTATGGTATCCTATTCTCTTTACGCTGTTAGGTAACACTAAATCCTTTATCTCTTCTCCATTCAGGAAAAGATGTTGGACAAAATATAGAGGATTTGAAAAAACATTAGAAAAATTAATTCTACACCAAGCTGCTATGTCTGAAATGTGAACGGAGGTCAGACCGTCGCAATCTTCAAAAGCTGATCTTCCTATGTACGCCACGCTGTTGGGTATAGTAATGGAGGTCAGATTTTTGCAAGACCGAAAAGCACCAGATCCTATGCCAATTACGCTATTACCAATCGTGATGGAAGCCAAGCCATCGCAACCTTCAAAAGCTGAATCACCTATGCTCTCCACGCTATTGCCAATCGTGACGGAGGTCAGACTTCTGCAACAACGGAAAGCACCGGTTCCTATGCTCGTTACGCTATTAGGAATATATACAGAAGTTAATTTGCTATTAACGAATGCGTGTTCTCTAATGTATCTAATACCTTCTGGGACAATAAGATCACCTTCAAATGTTTCATCACACCCAATAATTGAGATGCCATCTTCTGAAAATACTATAGCATGACGGGACGTATTTATTAATTCTTCTTTATCGCAGGAACTTTGATCTCTGTTATTCCCCCTTAAATGAGGATTTCCGTCTTCATCAATATATTGGTATTGGTTGAACTCTTTACACACAAAATGTTCTTCTTTGTCCTTTTCGCCAAAGCTCAACATTTCAATATAAAAATAATCACATTCTAAAAGGTTCTCTTGATGCTTAACAAAGAATATGTTATCACCAATCCCATGTTCAACACTGCTTCCATCATCGCATTGTTCCTCCCATTGAAAGAAATTTTCTTTCAATAATTCAATCCGCTTTCCATCATTTGAAAATATAGCATCATATTTACATGGAATTATTTCCTTAATGTCATCTACATACCTAATGCCATCAGAATTGTCAAACACATTGATATTAATGATACCATAACCTCCATTTTTCTTTTTTACAAACATCAATGGGGAACTGCCATAATAATTTCCAGAGTGATCAAGTCCGCATCTATCAATCCAATAAGTATCCAATTGTTCATAAATATGTGAAAAAATTGTATTACCATCGAAATCATATAGTCCCCAGTATCCAGACACTCTAACAGCAACAGCCTCATTCTCTTTATGAACAAAAACATAATCTTGGTGTTTTCTTCTATAAGGCAGTTCTATCTCTCCCAAATCAACGGAATGAATACTTCTTATCCATTTCCCCTCATTATTATATATTGAAAGTGTATCACCCTTCAAAGCCCAGATATAATCTCCTGTATTCTTATAAATGGTCTTATTAGATAAGGACACTATTATCTTTTTATCATATCTAACAACACCTAAACAAGAAGTGTCTTCTGTAGATTTTGCAATAAAAAGATTGTCTTTCTTGTCGAGAGGGGCTATAATGTCAAAGCAATCAGTATTCAAATATGAAAGAGCAATTTCTTCTCCATAATGGTTAACATGGATTAAACATTTATTCCTTGCTGTTCTTGCAATTTCACTATTATAAAATATAACAGGCGTGTTATAAATAGGTCTTATTACTATTTCCCCTAACTTGTTAAGACTGCCATAAAGAGTTTTCTCGCTTTTATTGGTTTCTCCATTCTCTATTCTTTCTTCAACTATTGTTATACGAAACGGTAAATATCCTGCTTCATCTTCTATATATTGTCCATCTATAGATTTGTAATATAGATCATATCCTTTAGGGATAACAATAGGATTATTCGCTTTGCAGTCTAGTATATAGCGATCATCATCAGGATATATGTTTACATTAGTTGATTTATTGCGAATAAACTTTTGCTCCCTTATCCTCTTTCCCGCTTGCTCCTTTATGTTTAATCGAAGAAGGGGCTCTTCTTCATTTGTTTCTATAGTATAATCCATTGAACAAATGACAATATCTTCAACAAGGAATTCTAATATATAGCATCCCTTTTTGAGTTGGAGTTTATAAAGCTCTCCAGCCTGTATGTTGCCAACTTCTTGAAAGTCGCATCTAACCGTACAATTTATATCTGATAGAATTTTAAGCGTGGACATAATTATTTGATTATGTTGATAATGATGAACTTATTACAAAAATCGTGATTTCTCGTATTCTATTAGTGCTTCTCTGCAACAATCATCTTTAGAAAAAACTTCCAATATGTGACTTGATGAAATAAATCGTGCAAAATGAATATCTATATTTCCTGCTGACAATATGCCTATAGCACTATTGTTAGCACTTATTAAGGGACCCCCACTATTACAAATAAAAAGAGGCTGAACATTCATTAGCAATAGGGTGTTTTTGTTCATAGCGATGCAAGTCCTTCCATCATTGAAAGGCTTTAATCTGATATTACCTTCACTAATATTGAGCGTAATATCGTTATTTTCATCGTTATAACCACACAATAAAGCCTTGGCTTCATCATAATTATTCTCAGGTTCTATCGGCAAACCTCCTGATATTATATTAGTTTTGAATATTGCCAA
>CAZTVH010000259.1:0-2986 GCA_964616965.1 uncultured Bacteroidaceae bacterium
ACCTGCGTGATGCAGCAATACAGCGGCACATATGCCACCATGTTGGCATCGTCGCAGTTGAACCATGTCACGCCGCCTACGTCGTCGGGCAGCCACGACCGCATCTGGCATGTCATGGTGAAGCCCGACTGCTGTGTGGCAATGGCACGCTCACGGAAGAGTGGCGTGCCATCCGAGGTCTGGAAGTGCATCGGCAACGGGCGCACAGGCATCCCCCACGGCCCGGCGGTCATATCAGCGGTCATATCCAACGGTGTGCCCTCGAAATGGTCGCGCATATCGTTCTGCACGTCGCGCAGCGACAGTGGCGCATCGGGCTTAATCCACAGCGGCAGGTGGTCGCACTTGTCAAACTCGCCGTTGATGTAGGGAAGATACCTATCCATCTCGGCATGGTTGGTGTGATGGCGGAAGAAACTCCACACTCTCGCATCGGCATAGCGCACATTCTCGAAGTCTATCGGGCAATAGGCATCGCGGAAAGAGAAGTCGGCATCCGTGCCATTATAGAAACCCTTTTCGCGAGCGAAAGAAATAACATCTGCAGCATAGACGCACTCCACCTCTGGGCGGTTAATCTCCTTAAGACTACGACTGCTGATGCTAACGTACGAGCGTTTCTTCTGCTGTGGAAACTGACGTATACGACTCAAATTGGCATGGGCACAGATGCAGTCATCGGGTATTCTCAACGCCACCCACACAGCCCCTTTACGGTCAGGACCCTTGCCAATAATCTCCATTATCCACGCCTCGTTGGGGTCACAGACGGTGATGCTCTCGCCGCTGCTGTTGTAGCCATATTCCTCCACCAGCTCCGCCATGCAACGTATCGCCTCGCGGGCAGTTCCAGAGCGTTGCAAAGCCAAGCGCATCAGGCTGAAATAGTCAAGCAGCCCATCGTTATTCACCAGTTCCAGCCGCCCGTCGAAGGTCGTCTCCACGATAGTCACCTGCCGCTCATTCATCAGCCCCACCACGTTGTAGGTATATTCCACCTGCTCCACAAATCGTCCCTCGTGGCGTGGTCCCCAGCCGTGAATGGCAATCTTCTCGCCTTTGGCATGGCGACCCGCCGGACTGTAAAACAGCGAGCCAGAAAAACCAAAGCCATCGCAGTTGTAACTGCACATCACACTGCCGTCCGTCGAGGCCTTCTTGCCCACAATCAAATTAGTGCAAGCCAACGACGACCCTACGCCCACGAAAAACATCAAGAAGAATAACAATGCTTTTTTCATCATATCAAAACAATTAAACCATAGTCACTTCATAGCTCATACCCTCTTTACTCCTCGCCTCATAAAGTTGGTGCAAAAATACGTTTTTTTATTCAATAAGGGACTGTTCCGCGAAAAAAAAACGCCAAATGACAGAAAAAACGTATCTTTGCAAATCCAAATACAACTGATATATGAAGAAAATAACTGTACTTTTTTGCCTTATAGCCACGACTTTTGTCGCCGCTGCACAAGCAACACACGTCACCACCGACAACGCGGCAACCCTGCGTAGCCCCGACGGTAAGTTAGAGCTGACCTTTGCCCTGACAAGAGATGGCGTACCCACCTATATGCTCGACCGTGAAGGCAAACCCATTATCCTGCCTTCTTACATGGGCTTCGTCCTCGAATGGCGCGACGACCTGGCCCACGCCTTTGTGCTCAAGGATGTGCAACGCAGCACCTTCGACGAAATGTGGCATCCCGTCTGGGGTGAGGAGTCAAATATCCGAAACCACTACAACGAGTTGCTCGTAACGCTGCAACAGCCCATCGGCTCGGTGGAAAGCATGGACCACAGCACCGAGAAGCGGCCCACCGTGATGCAAATACGTTTCCGCCTCTACGACGACGGCCTCGGCTTCCGCTACGAGTTCCCAATGAGGTACAACGGTGTCGACAACGCGCTGGTATGCTTCTGGTTCAAGGAGGAACTGACAGAATTCCACATGACGGGCGACCACACGGCGTGGTGGATTCCTGGTGACTACGACACGCAGGAGTACAACTACACCGAGAGCCGCCTCTCGCAGATTGACAACCTCTATGAGAAAGGACACGAGCACGGCGGATGGCCGTGGACAGGCTTCTCGCGCACCGGCGTGCAGACAGCCCTACAGATGCGCACCGACGACGGCCTCTATATCAACATCCACGAGGCCGCCACGCTCGACTATCCCACCATGCACCTCAACCTCGACCCCACAACGTTCACCTTCCGCGCCTGGCTCTGCCCCGATGCCGCCGGCTACAAAGGGCGTATGCAGGCACCCTGCCACACTCCGTGGCGTACTGTAATGGTCTGCGACAAAGCCACCGACGCACTCCGCTCTCGCCTCATCCTCAATCTCAACGACCCCTGTGCATTGGAAGACGTCAGTTGGATTCACCCCGTGAAATACATGGGTGTCTGGTGGGAGATGATTAGCGGCAAGAGCACTTGGAACTATACCAACGACTTCCCCTCCGTCAAGCTTGGCGAGACCGACTTTGCCCACGCCAAACCCAATGGCACCCACGGCGCCAACAACGCCAATGTGCGCCGCTACATCGACTTCGCCGCCAAGCACGGTTTCGATGCCCTCCTCATCGAAGGCTGGAACATCGGCTGGGAAGACTGGTATGGCAAGCAAAAAGACTTCGTCTTCGACTTCCTCACCCCCTACCCCGACTTTGACCTACCAGCACTGAACCATTACGCCCACCAGAAGGGCATCCGCCTCATCATGCACCACGAAAGCTCTGCCTCCACCGTCAACTACGAGCGGTGGATGGAGAAGGCCTACACCCTGATGAACCAATACGGCTACGATGCCGTGAAGAGCGGCTACGTCGGCACCATCATCCCCTTTGCCGAAGGGCACTACAGCCAACCCATCAACAACCACTACCACTACGCCATCGTCGAGGCCGCCAAGCACCACATCATGGTCAACGCCCACGAGGCAGTGCGTCCCACCGGTCTCTGCCGCACTTGGCCCAAC
>CAZTVH010000260.1:0-1162 GCA_964616965.1 uncultured Bacteroidaceae bacterium
AATACGAGTACGACTTTGCCGATGTCAAAGGGCAGGAGAGCATCAAGCGTGCTTTGGAGATTGCAGCTGCCGGTGGGCATAATGTCATAATGATCGGTCCACCAGGATCGGGCAAGACTATGCTCGCCAAACGTATTCCCTCCATTCTGCCTCCCCTCAGCCTTGAGGAGGCTTTGGAGACTACGCAGATACATAGTGTGGCTGGCAAGATGAAGAAGGAGGACTCCCTCATTGCCGTCCGCCCGTTCCGCTCACCGCATCACACCATATCGGATGTTGCCTTGGTGGGCGGTGGCAGCAACCCGCAGCCAGGGGAAATAAGCCTGGCACACAATGGGGTGCTCTTTCTTGATGAGTTGCCCGAATTCCGTAGGCAGGTGTTGGAGGTACTCCGCCAGCCTATGGAGGAACGTCGTGTCACCGTTTCGCGTGCCAAGATGACGGTGGACTATCCTGCCTCGTTCATGCTCATTGCCGCCATGAATCCTTGCCCCTGTGGTTACTACAACCATCCCACGGTGGCCTGTACCTGTCCTCCTGGAGCGGTGAAGAAGTACATGGGTAAGGTGTCAGGTCCTTTGCTCGACCGTATCGACCTGCAGATTGAGGTTGTTCCCGTTCCTTTCCGCGAGCTGGCTGAAAAGAAGCCCGGCGAGCCCAGTGCCGTCATCCGTCAGCGTGTCATAGCCGCCCGCGCCATACAGGAGGAGCGTTTCAAAGGGCATTCCGGCATCCATTGCAATGCGCAGATGGGCAGCAAGCTGTTCCAGCAGTATTGCGTGCTAGACACCCCATGTCAGGAACTGATGAAGACCGCAATGGAGCGTCTTGGACTCTCCGCCCGTGCCTACGACCGCATTCTCAAGGTCGCCCGCACCATTGCCGATCTCGAAGCCGCACCCAACATCACCACCACCCACCTCTCCGAAGCCATTACCTATCGCAGTCTCGACCGCGACAGTTGGGGACAATAGAAAGTTGTAGCAAACTATGACAAGGCATAACCAGATACAAATCTTTGAAGAGAAAAAGGTCCGCACCGTGTGGGACGACGCGGAAGAGAAATGGTACTTCTCCATTGTGGATGCCGTAGCGGTGTTGACGGACAGTCCTGACCCACGCAATTACTGGAAGGTGTTGAAACACCGATTAAAGAAAGAGG
>CAZTVH010000260.1:1185-2967 GCA_964616965.1 uncultured Bacteroidaceae bacterium
CGGACGGTAAGTATTATAAGACTGATGTCGCTGATACCGAGCAGCTTTTCCGCCTCATTCAGTCTATCCCTTCCCCTAAGGCAGAGCCGTTCAAGCTGTGGATGGCACAGGTGGCAGCCGACCGCCTCGACCAGATGCAAGACCCTGAGTTAGGCATTGAGCAGGCACTAGCAGACTATAAGCGGCTGGGCTACTCCGACAATTGGATTAATCAGCGGCTGAAGTCAATAGAGATACGCAAAGACCTTACCGATGAGTGGAAACGGCATGGCTTGAAGGAGGGTGTGCAATTTGCCACGCTTACGGATATCATCTATAGCACATGGTCGGGCATGACAGCCAAAGAGTACAAGCAATTCAAAGGCTTGAAGAAAGAGAATCTCCGCGACAACATGACCAATCGTGAGCTCGTGCTCAATATGCTTGCCGAACTCTCCACCAAAGACATCTCCGAGAGTCGCAATCCCGAAACCTTTGGCGAGCATGCTGAGGTGGCTCGTCAAGGCGGCGAGATAGCCCGCAACGCCCGTGCTGAACTAGAAGCCAAGACGGGCAGGCCTGTCGTCACTTCGCTGAATGCCAAAACAGCTTTACAGTTGAACCAAGACAACGAAGAAAACCAATAATAACCGTCTCCCCCATGAAACGTCTGATTCTCACCTTGCTCCTATTGCTCCCCTTCTGTATGGTGGCAAACGACGGTGTCTACTATGCCAACGGCAATCACCTCATCCCCATCACAGAGACCGACATCAGCGTCCGCAAAGAGGTGCTTACCATCACCCGTGTGGGCGACCAGTTCCATGTGGATGTCTACTATGAGTTCTATAATCCGGGCAAGGCCAAAGACCTTTTGGTCGGCTTCGAGGCGGCAGACCCTTACCCCTGTTATGACCCCGCCACCTATGAGAAGGCGTTACCCAACCATCCCTTCATCTACGACTTCACCGTGGAGATGAACAGCGAACACCTTGCTTACGAAGTGGCACACGTGGATTATTTCAAACCCCACGTTTGGAAAGAGCGTACAGGCCTGCCCGAATATTACCGTAATGGCAGTTTCCAAACTATCGATGTGAAGAAATATCTAGATACCTTGCGCAATTCGGAATACTATGGGAGTGCGGGTATCTGCTATGCCTATCATTTCAATGCCCATTTCCAGCCTGGGCTCAACATCATCCACCACACCTATCGCTACCAAGCCTCCGTCGTGGCAGGCTACAGCTACTATCTCTCCTACGTCCTTACTGCTGCCAACCGTTGGGCCAACCACCAAATTGATGACTTCACCCTCATTCTTGACATGGGCGACCGCCAGTCGTTCTACATCCCGTCCTACTTTTTCGACACCCTCTCCCAGTGGCAGATACAAGGTGCGGGACGTATGAATGACCGCCCTACAGAGACAAATGGAATGAAACCTACTGCCATGTTTCACGTCAGGTACGGCAAGGTGCTTTTCCACAAGACTGACTTTCATCCGTTGGGCGAACTCGACCTCTACCGACCAGCACTGCACCTCCAATATTCTGTTGATGAGATTTTCAATGCGTGTCGCGAAGGGTATAACGACTATTGGTACCTACCGAGCAAGAATGCCTCGTTCACCTCCGACCAACGCCGTATTCTCCGCAACCTCCCCTTCGCCCAACGAGGCTACTGCTTTAAGAATGCCGCGCTTCAAGCCTTCTACAACTCTACCGACTGGTATGTCCCCAACAGCACCTATGTTCCCGACCTCGAAACCCTTCCTCCCGACGAACGCAAGTGGATTCAGTT
>CAZTVH010000261.1:0-2961 GCA_964616965.1 uncultured Bacteroidaceae bacterium
TTGGTGCCGCTGAGCCACTTGCTGCGGACGGCGTCGCCTTTGACGATGAAACGCGAGATGTAGCTGGCGGTGATGAGCTTTTTGTTGATGATGGTGTCGATGCCGATGTCTTGCGAGAGGCTGATGAAGCCGGTGTTTTCGACTAGGGCGATGGTGCGCTTCACGCCCAGTTTCTTGGCATGGAGGCAGGTGAGCACGTTGGTCTCGGACGAGTCGGTGACGGCGATAAAGGCATCGGTGTTTTGTAGCCCCTCTTCCTTCAGTAGCTCGATGTCGGTGGCGTCGCCATTGATGATGAGGGTGTTGTTTAAGAGGTTGGCGGCCTCCTCGCAGCGGGGGCGCGACTCTTCGAAGAGGGTGATGCGGATGTGCTCTTCGAGCGTCAGGGCGGCATAGCGTCCCACACGCCCCGCCCCGACAATCATGGCCTTGTTGATGGACACGTCGTGTTTGCCCGACACCTGCTTGATGGTCTCCAGCTGGTTGGGGCGGCTGATGAGGTAGGCGAGGTCGCCCTGTTGGAAGACGGTGTCGGCGTGGGGTATGATGGTCATGCCGTTGCGGAGTATGGCCACGATGCGCACTTGGAGAGAGGTGTAGGTCTGCACCAGTTCTTTCACGCTGTGGTTGATGACGGGCGAGTCGGCTTCGAGGTGTATGAGGTACATGGTGAGCAGTCCGCCTGAGAAGTCGAAAAACTCGGTGGCGACGGAGTTGTTGAGCAGGTTGGTGATTTCCTTGGCGGCGATGCGTTCGGGGCAGACCATCTCGTCGACCCCCAGGTCACGGAACATGTCGCGATGCTTGGGCAGCAGCAGCTCGGCGTTGGAGATGCGCGCCACGGTCTTTTGGGCCTTTAGCTTCTTGGCGAGGACGCAGCTGATGAGGTTGATGCTCTCGTCGTGGAGCACGGCGAGGAAGAGGTCGCAGTCGCCCACATTGGCGTTGGCCAGCACTTGCGGCGAGGTGGACGACCCCGCTATCGTCAGCAGGTCGGTCTCCTTCTCAAGCCGCTTCAGCAGCTCGGAGTTGGGGTCGACGACCGTGATGTTGTGTTTCAGTTCGGTCAGCGATTTGGCGAGATAGAAGCCCACTTCGCCATCGCCAGCTATAATGATATTCATAGTCTTTGACGATACTTGCGATTTGAAAAATGAAAATGCAAAAATACATTTTTTTGTGCATATAGTAAAAATAAATCCGATAATTCAAAAAAAAGAGGTACTTTTGCAAAAAATATAATGTTTGATAACTAAAACGCAAAAGATGGAAATAACCCGTACTTTTGACCTTTTGGACCACCTTGTCACCAATTTTCCTGAAAAGGAGGATATACTGGCATGTAAAGAAAAGGGAGAGTGGGTACGCTATAGCACCCACGATTACTATAAGTATGCTCATTATCTGGCCTACGGCCTGTTGGAATTCGGACTCAAACGCGGCGACCGCGTTATCACCATGTCGGCCAACTGCCCCGAATGGAACTTCATCGACATGGCTCTGGCTATGACGGGCATAGTGCATGTGCCTATCTATCCCACCCTCAGTGCCGATAACTATTACTATATCTTCAACCACAGCGAGGCGCGCTATGTGTTTGTCAGCAACAGCAAGTTGCTCAACCATATCCGTCCTGCTTTGGCCAAGATGGAGAATCCGCCCACCATCTTTACGATGGCAAGCATCGAGGGCGAACACCGTATGCTCGAAATACTGAAGGCGGGCATTGCCAGCCGCGAGAAGAACGCGCCCATCGTGGAGCAAATCAAGGAGTCGATTAAGCCCGACGACTGGGCGACGCTCATCTACACCAGCGGCACCACGGGCGACCCCAAGGGGGTGATGCTGTCGCACCGCAACATGTGCTCCAACTTCCTCGCCCACGAGAAGGTGAACCCGATGACCTCCGATTGTCGCATCCTCAGCTTTCTGCCCCTCAACCACATGTATGAACGCAGCATGAACTATCACTTCCAGGCCAAGGGGGTGAGCATCTACTATGCCGAGAGCATGGGCACGATACAGCAAAATATGTGCGAGATACACGCCCACGGCTTCTGTGCCGTGCCGCGAGTGCTGGAGATGGTGTACGACAAGCTGTATGCCGCCGGCAAGGACTTCAACGGCATCAAGAAGAAGATATACACCCGCGCCTTCAAGCACGGGGCACGCTACGACTACACCTTGCTCAAGAAGGTGTCGCTGGGCTACCAGATTTCGCAACGGTTCTTCGACCACATGGTCTACCGCCACTGGCGCGAACGGTTTGGCGGCAACCGGCTGATAGTCATCACCGGCTCTAGCAGCATCCAGCCCCGCATGATACGCACCTTCGCCGCCGCAGGCATCAACATCTACGAGGGCTACGGCCTCTCGGAGACATCGCCCGTCATCGCTGTCAACGACCCCGCCCACGGCAATGTGCGCATCGGCACCGTGGGGCCGGTGCTCAGTGGCGTGGAGGTCTCCTTTGCCGACGACGGCGAGATACTCACCCGCGGCCCCCATGTGATGCTGGGCTATTTCAAAGACCCCGAATACACGGCGCAGGTAATCGATGCCGACGGCTGGTTCCACACGGGCGACGTGGGCGAGATGGTGGGTGGCATTACCGGGCCTAAGTACCTCCGCATCACCGACCGAAAGAAGGACATATTCAAGCTGTCGGCTGGCAAGTATATAGCCCCGCAGCTGCTTGAAAACAAGTTGCGCGAGTCGGAGTATATCGACCAGGCTATGGTGGTCGGCGAGAACGAGAAGAGTGCGGCCGTCATCATATCGCCCAACTTCAACACGCTGCACTATTGGGCGCTGAAGTATCATCTGCACTATCGCGACAACGAGCAGCTGCTGGCACTCCCTGAGACAAAGGAGAAGTTTAAGAAGGTCATCGACGAGATTAACCGCAACTTTGCCACGCATGAGCAGATACAGGCCTTCCGCCTCGTCACCTACGAGTGG
>CAZTVH010000262.1:0-2953 GCA_964616965.1 uncultured Bacteroidaceae bacterium
AGCATAAGAGCGAATAGTATAACGTGCCTACGGCACGTTTTGTCGGCCACTGGTAAGTGCGAGGTAGGCTAGATTATTGGAGACAGGTGGCAAGCATCCACTTCCAGGCGGGCTGTATGTGGACTATTCCTGCGGGGGTTTCTAGGTCGCGCTCTTCGTCGTAGGTGACTAACGTCATAACTGTACAGCCCGTGGCTTGGGCAGCCTCGGCAATGCCTTCCACCTCACGTTGTAGGGTTTGAGGGTCGCTAATGTCCCACGACACCTGCACCAAGTGTTCCACTTCGCCATGATGGCTAAGGACAAAGTCACACTCTTTATTCCCCTTATAATAGGTGAGCGTATGTGAGGCATCGAGCGAACGCCTCAGATGGAGGAACACGGCGTTTTCGAGCATCTTGCCATTGTCGTCGTTCTGCGGGCGAAGGGTTTGTTTGCGCAAGCCCATGTCGATACAGTAGAACTTGGTGTCGGATGTTGTGGAGCGTTGCACACTGCCGGTATAGCGATAGAGGGGAAGGAAGAGGTAGACAGCCTCGCACTGTTCGGCAAGGGAGTAGACCGTGTCTTTGCTCACGGCAAGCCCTTGTGACTTTAGTTCTTTGTATATCTTGTTCACGGAAGTCGGTTTAGTGATATTCTCCATGACACGCCGGATGAAATAACGCGCAGTAGTGGCTGGATTGATGTTGAAATGCTCGACAAGGTCGCGATAGAGCATAACATAGAAATAGTCGCTCAAAATACGGTCTTTCAGATGGGGGTCGGCCAGCACCACTTCGGGAAAGCCCCCAAAGGAGAGATATTCGTCGAAGAGGGTGGCAAGCTGGGCGCGCGAGGTGTCGCTGTAGACATTTGTATCCACACCCCTAAAGCGGCACACCTCGTTGAACGAGAGAGGAT
The DNA here is from genome assembly GCA_964616965.1 of uncultured Bacteroidaceae bacterium. GTDB lineage: Bacteria > Bacteroidota > Bacteroidia > Bacteroidales > P3 > Colimorpha. Next base: position 904 of record CAZTVH010000262.1, read on the forward strand.
ATTCCTCGTACTGTAGCGAACGCCCACGCAGTGTGGAGGCTATCTCAGACGAGAGCATCTGGGAATTGCTGCCCGTGATGAAAATATTAGGGCATTGCTCTTCGTATATACGGCGGACAAAGCTCTGCCACCCCTCAGCCAGTTGAATCTCGTCGAAGAAAAGATAGGCATCGCGCAGGGAGATGCCAGCGTAGAGCTCCTGATATGCCACGACTATGATATTCAAGTTATCAGTATTGAATGAGATACGCTCATCGTCGAAATTGATGTAAAGAATTCTCCTCTTGTCGATGCCAGCAGCTAGAAGCCGACCTATGGTCAGCATGAGGTGTGCGGATTTTCCACACCTGCGAACACCCGAGACGGTAATTATTTTACCACTGGCAATGGGCAGTTCTTCGTTTCTGCGCACCAACTGTTGAGAGCGAAAACGCTCTTGATTGCTTACAATAATCTGTTTTACAAGTTCTTTATCAGTCATAACCACCTTTTGCTATACCATATTACAATTGCAAAGATACAAAACTTTTCCTTTTTAGAAGGAAAAGTTTCAGGGTTTCTTTCCTTCTGAGAAGGAAAATATGGCAATATAATCAAAGATGGTTTAACGGCCTGAAAAGCCATTATTCGAGGAGAATCTTAAAAATAATTTTGTCATTTCGGATATTTGTCGTACTTTTGCAATCAATTATAAACGACAACGTATATATGGAAGCAACTGTCAGACAACCATTCAACGCAGCTCAAATAGAGTTGTTGAGTACCATGTCGAGCCTCACCTCTGATGCAGACCTGATTGAGCTGAAACAGGCTTTGGCACGTTTCTTTGCCGAGCGCGCAGACCGGGAGTTGGAACGCCTGTGGGACAACGGAACCATCAATGAGGAGACGCTGAAAGAGTGGGAGAACGAACACATGCGCACTCCATACCGACAAAACGGCATTGCCCGACCATGAGGTACGCTGTGGTCGACACCAACTGCCTGCTCCGCATGATTCCACTGCGCAGCAAATACCGCCCCGCATGGGAAGCTTTCTTGGACGGGAAATATTACATTTGTATCAGCAACGAGATTGTCAGCGAGTATATGGAAATATTGTCTAATAAAGTCAGCACGGTATTCGCCGAAAACATTGTTGGTGCTATTATGCGCAGCCCTTTTGTGAAGTACTACAACCCTCAGTTTCGTTTCAAACTTATTGAAACCGACCCTGATGACAACAAGTTTGTAGATTGTGCCATCATTGCCAATGCTGATTATATTGTGAGTGAGGACTCGCATTTTCGAGTACTGGAACATATCGACTTCCCCAAAGTGAATGTTCTAACACTTGACCAATTCTTGATGGACATAGTATAATGAACGTCACCTTCAACGCTACTTGTAATAGAGGTGGCTGAGGGTCTCTTCGCGGAGGTACTGCTGCGCGGCGGCCTGGATGTCGGCGGGGGTGAGGGCGAGGATGTCGCGGTTCATCTCGTCGAGGGTGTCGACGTGGTCGAAGTTGAGATAGGCCTTGCCGATGCTCTGCATCTCGTTGAGGCCGGAGTCGTTGGTGATGGCCATCTGGCCGATGAACTGGGTCTGGGCAGCATGGAGCTGCTGCGGGGTGAGGGGCTGGTCGCGCAGCTGGCGGAGCTGGGCAAGGATGAGCTGTGTGGCACGCTCGGAAGAGCCGCTGTCGACACCGGCATAGATGTAGAAGAGCCCCGCATCGGTGAAGGGGACGTACTGCGACTCGATGGTGTAGCAGAAGCCCTCTTTCTCGCGCACGGCGACGTTGAGGCGCGAGTTCATGGCAGGGCCGCCAAGGATGTTGTTGAGGAGGGTGAAGGCGGTCTTCTGGTTGTCGAAGAGGGTGGGCGCAGAGCCGCCAATGAGCATGTGCACCTGATGGGTGTGCTTGTTAAGTTGAGAGTGGAAAGTGGAAAGTTGAAAGTTATCTGGAGAAGGGATACTATTGTCCACATTCCCCTTTCCTCCTTCTACTCCAAAATGTTTCTCGCAGAGGTGGATGAGGCGCTTGAAGTCGACATTGCCGACCACGG
>CAZTVH010000263.1:0-2940 GCA_964616965.1 uncultured Bacteroidaceae bacterium
TGCCTATCCGCCGTGCTATCTCGCCGTCGGTCATGTCCACATGTGCCGTGCCGTAAGTGTTCACATACAGTCCCACCGGTTCGGCCACACCGATGGCATATGCCACCTGCACTAACACCTCGTCGCACACGCCTGCCGCCACCATGTTCTTGGCAATATGGCGCGTAGCGTAGGCTGCCGAGCGGTCCACCTTCGACGCGTCCTTGCCCGAGAAGGCACCGCCACCGTGTGCTCCGCGTCCGCCGTAGGTGTCCACAATAATCTTGCGACCCGTCAGGCCTGTGTCACCGTGAGGTCCTCCAATCACAAATTTGCCTGTGGGGTTGACATATAGTTTGTAGTCGCCCTTGGCAAACAGCGCACGGTTGTCGGCACTCAGCCGGTCCAATACACGCGGAATCAATATCTCCCTTACGTCTCGCTCAATGCGTGCCAGCATCACAGCCTCCTCGTCAAAGTCGTCGTGCTGCGTCGAAATGACGATGGCCTCCACCCGCAGTGGCTTGCCCTCGTCACTATATTCGATTGTAATCTGGCTTTTGGCATCGGGGCGCAGATACTTCATCTCACGACCCTCTTTGCGTATCTTCGACAATTCTTGCAAGAAGATATGTGCCAGTGTAATGGGCAACGGCATCAGTTCGGGTGTCTCGTTGCAGGCATAGCCAAACATCATGCCTTGGTCGCCTGCGCCCTGCTCCTCGGCGGTGGCACGGCTCACACCCTGATTAATGTCACCGCTCTGTCCGTGGATGGTGGAGAGAATGGCGCACGAGTCAGCCTCAAACTTATACTCACCCTTGGTATAGCCGATGTTGCGAATCACGTCGCGTACCGTGTCTTGAATTTCCACATAACCATCGCACGTCACCTCGCCGCTCACTAACACCAACCCCGTCGTCACCAGCGTCTCGCAGGCCACATGGCTGTTGGCATCGTGGCGTAAAAACTCGTCCAGTAGTGCGTCAGAAATTTGGTCTGCCACCTTGTCAGGATGGCCCTCGGAGACCGATTCAGAAGTGAAAAAATAACTCATCTTACTTTACTTTTTTCATGTTTAACATACAAAAGCAAAGCGGCTAAAGACGTAACCTAAATAGTGAAAAACATGAGTTTAGCATTATTTTTCAGTGGTTGCAATCATTACAAATCTATCCACTTTGCGACTGCAAAGATACAACTTATTTTTCAGATATGACAAAAAAATCACACATCCACACAAACTGACGACATCCACCTCTTTGACGACAGCACATAATAAAAGATTATTAGTCCTTGATAAAGTACACCCGTTCCCCGCAAAGGGACACATTAGCATTCTCTCCTACGCTCGGTACTGGTCCATCAAGAAACAGCCTCAAAATCTATTTTGCTTTAATAATACATTCCCTCACAACTTATAAAGCCGACCTGTAGCACTAGAGCGATTTCCTTTCAGTATATCATGCCAAACATCCACAGGGGCACCTTATTGCCAAATCCTGTTTCTATCTCGTCGGCAGCCACGTAACTGTTTGGCACGTCCCGCACCTGTGTGAACCCTTTGTTACGTCCCCCCACTTCAAAAGTATATTTACCGTCAACCAGCAAATCCCCTTCCTTGGGGTAACTAATTGTATGCAACACCGCCATCATGGACGAAAAATAAGACTCTCGGGCTGTCCCTGTATCAACATTTGAGGTAAGCACCTGCATCAAGTTGGGATTATCGAATAGTATCTTTTCAGGTTTGCCAATAGACTTAAGGTTCTTTCCATCAGCATGAAGTTGTCGAATAAGACTAGCCCGTTCAAGGAGCGAAAGGAGGCGTATCACTTGGTTACGCGTCACCGAGAGAGTTTCGCAAAGCGTAGCAACTGAAGGAGTAAAGGGCACTGTCTGCGCCAGAGTCATTAACAAGCGTTTCGTTTTCTGCAAAGTCCCATACTCCAAATCCTCAACCGCCGGAATGTCGTTCTCAATAACCGTAGAAACCACACGCAACAAGCGCTCATTATAGCTCTCACTACTAACTGTATCCAAAAAGAATGGATAATACCCTTCATGCATATACTTCTCAAAGAGGGGCAGCACTTTGATTTTCGCACAAATGGACGAGGCTGTGTCCACATGATTCTCAAGCACCCCCTCTAACGAAATGGCTGGAATCTCAGACAGGCCATTGATGGCCAAATACTCGCGGAACGACAATCCATACATGTGGTACATCCTCAGACGACGTGAAAGATCGGCTTCTGCATTGTCAATCTCCAACAAAGAGGAACCCGTAAAAACAACATGAATGTCAGGATAACTGTCATAGATGTTTTTAATCTCCCTAATCCATGTCGGATAATGGTGCACCTCATCAAAAAAGAAATACCCCACACCATGTGTGTACAGATAGTCCACCAACTCAGACAAAGTATGGGTGCTAAACCACAAGTTATCGAGCGAGACATAAAATGCCTGCGACCGATTGGGAAAAGATTGCCTAATATGCTGTAGCAACAAGGTCGTCTTGCCAACCCCGCGTGCACCTTTTATTCCAATGAGCCGTTCCTGCCAATCTATCTTAGCATGCAAATAACGCTCGTATTTGCATTCAACATTCTCAATCAATCGATTGTAAATAGACAATAACGTTTGCATCTTACCAAATTATCAATTTTTTCCGATTGCAAAGATACAAACTTTTTTCTTTTCAAAGAAAAAAAACTAAAAAAAAGTTTCTTTACAAAGAAGAGAATTAGCCAGAATTATTTCTTTTGAAAGAAAGGTCAATCATACTTCAGCATCTTTTTATATCGCACAGATACAACTTTTATGGATTTGACCATGCTTCCACCGTCACTGAACCAACACAACCCTGTGGGCGGTAAATATACTGGGTTGCAAAACACAAACCCATTCTAACACACAACATCCCTTCAGTCGGTAAATCCGAAGGACTGTCAGATT
>CAZTVH010000264.1:0-2936 GCA_964616965.1 uncultured Bacteroidaceae bacterium
CAATCATAAAGCGTTTTTCTGGTTGATTGCTATCGTGGCAATCACGGTGGCGGTTGTGTGGCTTCTGTCGCGGACGGGAGTTGGGGAGAGTGTGAAGCGGGAGAGTGCGCGATTGTTTGATTATGAGTATATCCCTAATCAGAATGTGGACATCGACAGGTGCGAGGCGGCGGGGATGGCGGATTCGATTTACAAGGACTTTCGCAAGAAGTACCGCTTCCATTATCAGGGCATGGGGATGGCATCGTTTGGCGATAGCAGCCGCATGATTCTGCTGAGCGACATACCACCGCATTTCGAGACAGATTCCATCGCACCTATCTTTGCAGAGTTCACACACAAGACGGAGTTGCGCAAGCATTCCATAGGCTACGATGGATACACAACAGATGTGCTTATACTGCTGGGCAACGCCACGCAGGAGAACTGCGACCGACTGCTCAAGCGGCTGAACAAAGAGCTCTTCTTTTCGGAATACAAGCCCACGGTGACGGCTCTGCCCGCCGAGGAGAAACGCCACTATTTCGCCAAGGAGAACATCGACTACCAGATTACGCTGAACGAGTTCAACACCTGGTTCATTGAGGAGGGCGAGGGGTTTATCCACCTCGACGACACCAGTAAAGTGATGACCGTTAGTGACCTCTTCACTGCGCAGGCACGGGGTGTCTATTTCAGCCAACAGCCGGGCTTTGTGGCTTGGGCGGTGGCGAAGAATGCGGACATCGCCGCACAGATGGGCGACATACGGCAGTTCACCTTGGATGCCGACCTGATACTGGGTGCCTTGGCCGACAGCAACACGTTGGTAATCATTGGCCGAGAACGCCAGTCGCCACTGAATGAGTTGCCCCCGTTGCAGATAGAGAGCGTCTTGTTGTTGGCCTCGACCACCGAGAAGGAGCTGTCGCAGAGCTTGGACATCAACGACCTGATGGCAGGCAAGATGAATAACGGGCGTGACTGGTGCCCGACCTACCTGAGCAAGGAGCTGGAGAACACCGAGTTTGGCGACCTGATGACCATCACCGACGTACTGCTGAAAGACTGGTCGGAACGCGGCACCATACAGGAGGGCTACTACCGCTACCCCGAACCGGGCTACTACCCCTTCGACAAGCCCCTGTTCCGTAAGTTGGGACTGAACGAATTAGTCTATAATTGGAACACCGCCGGAGCCATGTACGCCATAGACCGTGAGGGTTACACCATCTACACATTGGGTCGCACGGGCTCGCTGCCGGTGAGCTACTTCAACTCGCAGGAGCGAAGCCAATCGATAGGCTACCGCTACGAGAGTCAGGCGTATCACTATTTCGCCACCCTCGGCAACACCGACTTGGCTCGTGTGGTGCAATACACGGCACTGTACCAATTGTTTATCGACAACAACATCACCTATTCGGGCAACACCTACCCTTCGTTCCCAAAGAACAAACCGTTCTTGCTGTACAAGCCGACGATGGAGTTGCTTGATAAGATTCGTCAGCTGAACAGCGACGAGATTGCCTTGCTGGCCGACAGCCTGTCGCAACGCAGTTTCAGACACTTTCAGAAAGAGCATATCGACAAGCATCTGCGGGAGAACGAGCAGAAGCACAATGTTTCGTACAATGAGGAGCATATCGATGCCATCTATCGGAATGTAAACCGTGACACCAAGGCGGGCATCGGCCGGAGCCTGCAAGAGGTGAAGGATATGCTGTGCGGCCTCAACGAGGAGCAGTTCAAGCAGTTGGCGCGATACCTCTCCTACCCTCGCGGTGTGAAAATACGCGACCGCGAGAGTTACAACACCATGCTGCGCGGACGGCGGGTGAACATGCTAATGCGCGAAGTGGGCAAGAACAATTTGGACTTGATGGAGATGGACTTGAAGGATGTAAAGAACTGGTTTGCCGCCAACCTAAAGGGCAACGCGGGGCGACACATGAAGACCTCGTCGCTCATCATCACCTATGCCGACCTGCTGACCACTGGCGGGCACAACCTATCGTCGAAAATCAGCAGGGTCAATTCGATGACCAACTACAAGCGAAATCGCGGCAACTACACCCCCACGGATTATGAAAGTCCTTCCCAGCCTGTTGCAACAGAAGAGAAACCAGCGGTAACTACGCCCAAAGACAGTAGCCCGTCATCAGGCAAACCTTCAGGTAAGCCCGCAAGCAAGCCCGCGGGCAAAAGTAAACCAGCAGCCTCTCCTGCTAAAAGCAAGCCGGCAAGCAAAAGTGCTTCCAGCATCCGCCCCCGAAGTGCCGTTATCTCCTCAGCTCCCCGCAGGACAAGAGGACTCTGAAATAGTGTCAATTATTGCAAAATATCACAGTATGAAAAAAGCAACATTTATCATTACCTTTCTCATCATGACATTCTCTGTTTTTTCACAAGACGATTGGTTTGGCTTCAACCGCTACAAAGCCGACAACGAGCGTATTATCAAGAGTGGGGAGTTCCCCGAAGCGGTGTTTATGGGGAATTCCATCACCGAGCTATGGGCCGCTTATCACCCCACCTTTTTCAGTGGTCACAACTATTGCGGCAGAGGTATCGGCGGACAGACTTCGACGCAGATGCTGGCTCGATTCACTGCCGATGTCATCGACCTCCACCCCAAGGTGGTCGTCATCATGGCTGGGACAAACGACGTGGCACACAACACCTATTGGGTAGAGCCCGACAAGGTGGTCGATAACGTTGTGGCGATGTGCCTTCTGGCACGTGCCAACGGCATCGCACCAATCATCAGTTCCATCCCTCCGTGTGCCGCCTTCAGATGGAATCCCGATATCAAGAACGCCGCCCAGACCATCGTTGACATTAACAAGAAACTGAGGACATACGCCGAAGCCAACGGCATCGTGTATGTCGACTATCACACCGCCCTCGCCAACAAGCAAAACGGATTCACAAAGCAGTTGAGCGACGACGGCTGC
>CAZTVH010000265.1:0-2935 GCA_964616965.1 uncultured Bacteroidaceae bacterium
GTGCGTCCTCGGTGAGGACGATGGGGGGCATGTGGTATTTCTCGGCCACGTCGGACGAGAACTTGCGGAAGAGGAGCGGGATGTCGTCGCGGCGTTCGCGCAGGGGCGGGATGTAGATGGAGATTTGCTGCAGGCGGTAGTAGAGGTCTTCGCGGAAACGTCCGTTGCGCACGGCGGCAACGAGGTCGACATTGGTGGCGGCCACCACACGCACATTCACCTTGATGGCGGTGGAGGAGCCAACGGGGATAATCTCGCCGTTCTCTAGCACGCGCAGCATCTTCACCTGCATGGCGAGGGGCAGTTCGCCAATCTCGTCGAGGAAGATGGTGCCGCCGTCGGCCTCTTCGAAATAGCCTTTGCGGTTTTTCTCAGCCCCGGTGAAGGCTCCCTTGACGTGGCCGAAGAGTTCGCTCTCGATGGTGCCTTCGGGTATGGCACCGCAGTTGACGGAGACGAGCCCCTTGCCCTGTCGCACATGCTTGCGTAGGCTGTTCTCGTGGATGATGCGGCTGAAGACGTCCTTGCCAACGCCGCTTTCGCCGGTGATGAGTATGCTGAGGTCGGTGGGGGCCACCTGTATGGCTTTGTTTAAGGCAAGTAGTAGCTTGGGGTCGTTGCCTATGATGCCGTATCGTAGTTTCAGTGTCTGAAGGTCCATTCGTCGAAAAGAATTTATACTACCACGCGTCGTAGAGGCTTGCATACCGCTTGGCGGAGCTCTACTAGTTGTTGGTGTTTTGTTAGGTTTATCATTTGTTCGTCTTCGTCCTTACACTCGCGCATGATGTAGCTGAGGGCTTCTATCTTTTGGTCGATTTTCTTCAGCTTGAATGACAAAATCGACTCTTCCACGTCTTTATACAGGCGGCTCTCGATGGATGGCACCGAGATATGTTTCTCCTTCAGCCATAGGTCGCTGACGGTGTAGGACTCGACCATGAGCGAGAGAGCCTTGTTGCGGAGCAGGAGGTCGCTGTTGGAGGCAAAGAAGTTGGCGTCGGGCAGAGGCTGGTCTGACTCGACGGCCTGGCGGTAGAGGTCGAACAACTGCTGGTAGAGCGGGTTGTCGAATTTCAGTTCGTTGGCGACAACCTCCTCCACGATGATGTTGGCAATGGGGATGTTGGTGATGAATGTGTTGCCTTCGTCGTCGGTCATTTCTTCGGGCAGTTCTTTGCTTCCGTAGTTCAGTAGCAGGCGCACTAGTTTTTCCTCCTGTGCCTCGGCGGGACGCTCGGCAGCCAGTATCTGTTCGGGAGCGCGATAGGTGGAGCTTTGCCGCATGAGCTCGTAGTCGTCGGGTTCGGGTTCGAGGGGAGGGGGCATGTCGGCGGGCTGCGGTGCCGTCTGGGGGGTGGTAGTGGTTGCGGAGCGGGCGGCCTGGCTTTGTTTTTGAGCCTCTTCTTTGCGCTGCTTGATGATGTTGAGGTTGATGGTTTTGGCAAGCTCTTGCAGCAATACCTGCTCGTTCATCCTCAGCTTGGAGGCGGCCAGACGGATGTAGTCTTGCTGCTCGATGCGGTCGGGCACCAAGGCAATGGTGTTGACAATCTCCTTCAGCACCTCAGACTTGCGGATGGGGTCCTGCTCAACGTCTTCGAGCAGCACCCGTGTTTTGAAGGCAACAAAGTTTTCCTCATGGGTGCGGAGGTATTCCTGCAGCTGGGTGGAGCCGTATTTTTGGGCATAGCTGTCGGGGTCTTCGCCATCGGGGAAGAGTACCACGCGGACGTGCATGCCCTCTTCAAATAGCAGGTTGACGGCCCGTAGGGCAGCCTTGATGCCCGCCTTGTCGCCGTCGTAGAGCACGGTGACGTTGGGCGTGTAGCGTTTGATGAGGCGTATCTGCTCTACGGTGAGCGAGGTACCACAGGAGGCTACAGTGTTGCAAACTCCTGACTGATGCATCGACACCACGTCGACGTTGCCCTCCACGAGGTAGCATTTCTCCTCTTTGGAGATGGCGTTGCGCGCCTGATAGATGCCGTAGAGGGTGTGGCTCTTGTCGTATATCTCTGAGTCGGGCGAATTGACGTATTTGGCGGCCTGCTTTTCGCTGCTGAGTACACGTCCGCTGAAGCCCAGCACACGGCCTGAAATGCTGAAGATGGGGAACATCACGCGGCCACGGAAACGGTCGTAGCATTTGCCGTCTTCTTTGAATATGGTGAGGCCGCTCTTGTCCAGCACCTCGTCGGAGTAGCCGTTGCGGCGTGCATGGTCGGTGAAGTTGCGCCACTCGTCGAGGCAGTAGCCCAGCCCGAAGGTCTTGATAATATCGTCGCTGAGACCACGCTGGTGGAAATAGGCGAGGCCTACGGCACGTCCCATCTCGTCGTTGTAGAGCAGGTCGGCAAAGTACTTTTGCGCAAATTCGCTCACATGGAAGAGCCCGTCGCGCTCGGTCTGGCGTTCTTTTTGCTCCTCGGTGAGTGTCTCTTCCTCAATCTCGATGTTGTATTTACGCGCCAGGTAGCGCAGTGCCTCAGGATAGGTGTAGTGCTCGTGGTCCATGACGAAGCCTACGGCGTTGCCCGACTTGCCACAGCCGAAGCATTTGTAGATGCCCTTGCTGGGCGAGACATAGAAAGAGGGGGTCTTCTCGTTGTGGAAGGGGCAGCAGCCGATGTGGTTTGCACCCCGCTTCTTCAGCGACACAAATTCTCCGATTACCTCCTCAATATGAGTGGCATCCATTATCCGTTGTATGGTCTCCTTGCTTATCATTTCGGTTTGCAAAAGTACAAAAAAAAACTGACAATTTGTCAGTTTTTCTTCCATTATATTTCCAGATTGGTATAAACGGTTAGTAATTAAGTGGATTAATCGCAGAGGACGTAGATGTCGTTGCGGGGGTTGATGAAAAGGACGGGCAGGTGGTGGGGGTTGCGGACGGAGCGCTGCTCCTGGGTGCCGGCAAACCACTCGATGA
>CAZTVH010000266.1:0-2927 GCA_964616965.1 uncultured Bacteroidaceae bacterium
ATCCTGTCGGATAAAACCAGAAATAATATTGAATAGTGTTGTCTTGCCTGAACCATTTGTGCCCATCAGCACAAAAACCTCACCCTCAGAAACTGAAAATGAGACATCTTGGAGTACTATGTGTTCTCCAAATGACTTTTTGATATGTCTCACATTCAATTTCATTTCTTTCTTTTGTGCCTACCTAAGTTCCCGACGGTCGGCGGTTTTACTACATATAAAAAAGCATAGAACTCGTGTTGTTAGTTCCACGCCTATTAGGCATCGCCAAACGCCTTCTCTAAGTAAAACTAATCTGAACCTTATCCTATGCCCCCCGTATGCTGTAGTCAGAACGACCAACATATAGGCAGAGCAAAAGGCATCAGTATTACGATCCTTAGATATAAATTTTGGCGAAATTCAATAGGCAGATCTATACAAATGCTTTCTCGCATCGTCCAGCATGACTCGCGCTGGAAATCGGGTGCAAATATACACATTTTTTTTATACTAACGCCTTTTTTTGATAAGTTTCTTTGCAAATATATTTAAATCAATTGATTGTAATAACAATTTTATTGATTTGTTCCACCTCTGGCGGCGAGTTTCGGGTATTTGCCAATCGTTTTTTGCCTCATGGCCTGTACCTCTATCTTGGAGCTGCGTATATTTGCTTACCTTTCTGGGTGCCGTTTATTCTTCGCGTCGCCACCACAAGCATTCACTGCACGAGCCCTCACCCCCTCTCGCTTTTGCCGAAAACCATACCGTCGGGGTTTGATAACGGGTACTTTTCGGCTGCTACAGCGGAGAAGGAGCGGAGAAGTGTATAGTAAGTATTGGATAAGGGCGGGAGGTGATATTAGAGCTTCATGAATTGAAAAACGGTGTCCCGCGCCGTGAGGCAGGGGACACCGTCAGTATATGATTGTGTGCTGTTATTCCATCCAGCCGAGGATGTCGCCTTTCTTGACCATCTGGCCTTGCTTGACGCAGGTGTCGATGAGGCGGCCGGGCTTGGTCACTTCTACATTCATCAGGGCGTAGCTGGCCTCGATGATGCAGAACACGTCGCCTTCGGCATATTCGCGGCCGGGGGCGGGGGGAACAGAGGTGTTGAAGTCGATTTCCCACAGCAGTTGGCCGTTGGCGGTAGCGACGACGGGAGTGGCATTGGCGTGACGCTCGTTGATGTAGTTGGGCGTGAGGGTGACGACCTCGGCTGCTTTGACAGCATTTTTGTTGTTGGTACCCGCGTTCTTCTCGGCACGGAGCTGTGCCACCTCTTTGGTGAAACGCTCCTTGGCGAGGCCCGACTTGTAGTCGCGGTACTGGCGGTCGTGCATGGCGAGTTCGAAGAGTTCTTCATCGTCTTCGCCACGGTCCCAACCGTTCTCTTCCATCTCCTTGATATATTCGGGCAGCGCGTCGGGATAGGCATCCTGTGGGTTGCCAGTGTAGAACTCGTAGTTGTTCTTCTTGGCCAGTTCGACGATTTCAGGTGCCAACGGGCCGGGCAGCTTGCCGGCACGGCCGAGAATCATGTTCCAGCTGTCCTTGTCAATCTGGCTGAAACGGGGCTTGCTCTGGGCGAGGGCCATGATATTCATCAGGGCGATGTTCTTGGTGTACTGGCTGAAGGGGGTCACCAGTGGGGGGTAGCCCAGCATGGGCCAGATATATGCCACCTCTTGGAAAAGCTGCACGGTGAGCTCGTCGAAGGTCACTTCGGGCTTACCGTTTTTCTTCAAAGCCATGTTGATAGCACTATGCACGCCTTTCAGGTCGCTCATCATGCTGCCCATCATGCCGCCGGGGAGGCCGCAGCCTACAAGCATCGAGGTGCAGATGCGGTTGGCAGGGTTGACATAGAGGCCAAGGAAGTCGTCGAGGAACGACTGCGTCAAGGCACGGGTTTCCATATAGGCTTTCATGTTGATGTCTTTCACCAGAAATCCGTCTTCCTTCAGCATCGCCTGCACACCGATGATGCCGGGGTGCACCATGCCCCAAGCGAGGGGCTCCATGGCGGTGTCAATCACGTCGGCACCTGCGCGAGCCACCTCCAATATCGAAGCCATAGCAAATCCGGGACCCGAATGGCCGTGATATTGCACGATGATGTGGGGGTACTTCTTCTTAATCTCATACACCAGCTTGCCCAGCATGGTGGGACGACCGATACCTGCCATGTCTTTCAGTGCAATCTCGTCGGCTCCGAACTCCACCAACTTGTCCACCACGCCCATGTAGTACTCTACGGTGTGGATAGGGGAGTAGGTGATGCTAAGGGCGGCCTGACTGATCATGCCCGCCTCTTTGGCGTATTTGACCGACAATTCGAGGTTGCGCGGGTCGTTCAACCCACAGAACGAACGCATGATGTCGACACCCTGTGCTTTCTTCACCTTGGGCATCAACTGGCGTACGTCCTTGGGCACACCGTACATGCGCAGACCGTTGAGGGCACGCTCTAGCATGTGGGTTTGGATGCCGGCCTTGTTGAACTCCTTGGTCCAAGCGCGTACCGCCTTGTTGGGGTTCTCACCGTACATCAGGTTCACCTGCTCGAAGGCACCGCCGTTAGTCTCGATGCGGTCGAAACAGCCCATTCGCACAATGGCGGGTGCCACTTGCACAAGTTGGTCAATGCGGGGCTGGTATTTGCCCGACGATTGCCACATATCACGGTAGACCAAGCTGAATTTTATCTCTCTTGCCATATTTAGGTAATGGTTTAAAACGATAATATATAATTAGTTATTATGTAAATGGAACTTCTTTCTCAAGTTGCAAAAATACAAACTTTTTGTCAAATGTTGAATTTTGAACAAAGAATTGTGATTTTTTATAAAATAGGCTCCAATATGGCGTGTGTTTTTTGCCAACATGTCGCAGTGTTGTGTCTTTTCAGTGTATTGTTATTCAGGATGCAGCCCGTGTGG
>CAZTVH010000267.1:0-2924 GCA_964616965.1 uncultured Bacteroidaceae bacterium
TGATATATAACCCCTTTTGAGAGCTTGCCTCTCGAGGCTGTTGAAAAAACAGTCAAATATAGCATAAGAGCCAATACCTTAACAATTACCTGACATGGAACAATGTCGTGGAACACAAGACGGGGACACTCCGCGAGAAAGTGGCCAGAATGATGCGCTATGTGGCATCAACCATGTTTGAAGAAGCCTGCACGTCCATTCCCTTACGCCCCAGTCTACCCATCCTTGTGAAAAATCAGTCTTGAATTAAATAAGAGCGAAAACATTTTTCGCTTCAAATCAATTTTTTTGTGTAAATTTGCAATCCGTTTAAAGAGCATTCTAACAATATGAAAAAGATTATCTATCTTGTAATCACAGCGATAGTGGCATTGCTGTGGGTGTCGTGCAAGGACGACAAAATGACTTTTACCATCAATGGCGAGATTGCACTGAGCGAATTTGAGGGCTGCCCCATCTATCTGGGCATCGAGGGCGTGAAGGACACGCTCGACTCGACGGTGGTGAAGAAAGGCAAGTTCCAGTTCAAAGGGTCGCTCGAAAAGCAGCAGATTGGGCACCTCTTTGCGGTGTCGCAGAAGTCGGGACTGACCTGCGACGGCAAGCTGGTGCTTGAGGCCGGCAATATCTATATCGACCTGGTGACCGACTCGCTGTCGGGCACGCCGCTGAACGACCTGTTCTACGCCACCTACACGGGCAATCCCACCACGGCGGAATGGAACAACCTCTTGGAGGAACGGCTGAAACAGTACTACAATGCCGAGACCCCCGAAGAGAAGGATTCGGCGGTGGCGGCCTACCGTATGGCCGACAGCGGCTATGCGGCGCACTTGCTCGACATCTCGCGCAAGGTGTATATGGGCAACCGGGACAATATCATGGGTGCCTATGCGCTGATGATGATAGTGAACCACGACGGCATCACCTACGACAGCCTCGACTACCTGATGAGCCATGCGTCGCCCGCAGTGTCGGACTACGAGCCGTTGCGTGCGGCCCGCAAACAGCTGTTCTACCTCGCCAACACGTCGGTGGGGAAGCCCTATACCGACTTGGAGGGGGTGGACTTTGCCACGGGCAAGCCGTCGAAACTGAGCCTGATGATTGACACCAACTATGTGACGCTGCTAGACTTTTGGGCCTCGTGGTGCAGCCCCTGCCGTCAGGAGATTGCCGACAACCTGAACCGCCTCTATGCCGAGTATCACGACAAGGGGCTGAACATCATCGGCGTGGACGTGTGGGACGAGGCGGACAACCACAAGCAGGCTGTGCAGAAACTGGAGATAGCCTACCCGCAGCTGATAGACAACGCCGGGCAGGCCACAGAACAGTACGGCATCACGGGCATACCGATGATATTGTTGCTCGACAAGAGCGGCACCATCGTCAGTCGCGGCCTTCGTGGTGACGACATCGAGGCGGCCGTGATGGAGCAGCTGGGGTTGTCTGAGGTAAAAGACAAGAACTAATTGAAGGCAAAAACAAAAAAGTAAAAACTAATAAGTAGATATGAGACCGTATGTTTTAGTAGTGGCAGCTGCATTGCTGCTGACAGTGCCGGCACAGGCACAGAGAAAATCGCCCAAGAGCAACATGCCCACTGCGGCCCCCACGGGCGGCATCACCACCGAGATGATGCAGCAGATGAAGAAAAGCTATGCAGGCACGGCAAGCGACAAGGCATTGCGCAACATCATGGTGACCAACAGCCCCGCCAAGCTGGCGCTGAACTATGAGAACGCTACGGCGTTCGACTCGCATTTCTCGAACAAGGTGGAGAGCAAGGCCATCACCGATCAGAAGTCGAGCGGACGCTGCTGGATGTTTACCGGCATGAACGTGTTGCGCAACAAGGCTATCCGCCAATATGGGCTGCCTGCCGACTTCCAGTTCTCGCAGGCCTACCTCTTCTTCTACGACCAGCTGGAGAAGGCGAACCTCTTCCTGCAGGCCATTATCGACACCTACAAGCTGCCGTTGGACAGCAAGGAGGTGGAATGGCTGCTGAAGAACCCCATTGGCGACGGCGGCCAGTTTACCGGTGTGGCAAACCTGATAGACAAGTACGGTCTGGTGCCTGCCGAGGCGATGCCTGAGACGTTCAACACCAACAACACCTCCAGCATCAGCAACCTGATGGCACTGAAACTGCGCGAGGATGCCCTGCTGCTGCGCGAGATGGCGGCCAAGAAAGGCGGCACGCCTATGGCCCTTCAAGAGAAAAAGACCGAGATGCTGGGTACCATCTACCGTATGCTGGCTTTGACGATGGGCGAGCCTCCCGCACAGTTCACCTGGCAGCAGAAGAATGCCAAGGGTGAGATTGTCTCGACAGAGAGCTACACGCCCAAGTCGTTCTATGAGAAGTTTGCCAAGACCGATTTCTCGAAATACTACATGGTGATGAACGACCCCACGAGGGAGTACTACAAGGTGTACGAAATCGAGTACGACCGCCATGTGTACGACGGGCAGAATTGGCGTTACCTGAACCTGCCTATGGAGGACATCGCCCCCATGTGCATTGCCTCCATCAAGGACAGCACCATGATGTATTTCAGCTGCGACGTGGGCAAGTTCCTCAACCGCGACAAGGGCTTCATGGACGTGAACAACTACGACTATGCGTCGCTCTTTGGTACCACCTTCGGCATGGATAAGCGTCAGCGCGTGAGCACCTTTGCCAGTGGTTCGAGCCATGCCATGACCCTCTGTGCAGTGGATTTGGACAAAGACGGCAAGCCGCTGAAATGGATGGTGGAGAACAGCTGGGGCAGCAGCTACGGCTACCAAGGGTTCCTGATTATGACCAACGACTGGTTCAACGAGTATATGTTCCGTGTGGTGCTGGAGGAGAAGTATATCCCTGCCAACATCCGTGCCATGATGAACCAGAAACCCATCATGCTCCCCGCCTG
>CAZTVH010000268.1:0-2922 GCA_964616965.1 uncultured Bacteroidaceae bacterium
CTCGTCGCCAGGGTTCAGACACACGGTAAAAGCCATCTGCAATGCCTCGCTACCGCCTGTGGTGACGATAATCTGATTGGGGGTCACGTCGATACCGTGGCGGTGATAGTAGTTGCACAGGGCACGACGATAGCTGGGAATACCCGCCGAATGGCTGTACTCCAACACACCGTGGCTGGCGGGCAACTCCCTGGCCGTCTCGGCCAAAGCCTTCAGCGCGCCCTTGGGCGTTTCGATGTCGGGCTGGCCGATATTGAGATGATAGACATGCACTCCCCGCTCCTTGGCTGCGTCGGCAAAGGGGACTAGCTTGCGGATAGCCGACTGTGGCAGCTCGGTACCCTTCTTCGAAATACTTGGCATCTCTTCTATAATTAATCTGGGTTTACTACGTTGCCCTTGATTTTCACCACCACGCGGGGCTCGTTAACAGCATTGGAGGTGATGGTCACCGTCTTGGTGAAACCGCCAGGGTTGTTGGTGTTGTAGCGCACGCCAATCTCGCCGGTCTTGCCGGGCATGACGGGCTTCTGGGTCCACTTGGGGGTGGTGCAGCCGCAGCTGGCACGCACGCTAGAGAGTATCAGCGGCTCGTCGCCCGTGTTGGTGAAAGTGAAGGCACAGTTGCCGTCGCCACCCTTCTGGATGGTACCGTAGTTGTGCTCACGCTCGGCAAACGTGATTCTAGGACCGTGCTCACGCTCGGTCGTGGCTTCTTTCTTTTCTTCTTGAGCATTCACTGCACCCATCGTCACTAAGGCGAGCATGCAGAACAAAAACAGTTTTTTCATAGTACAAATGCTTTAAATATGTTTCTCTTTTGTATCTTCTTGTTCCCTTTTCTTGCATCCACCCCCCTTGGGGGCGAAAACAAAAGTTGCAACCAATAACACCAAAAAGTATTTTTTATTGTGTAATTGTTTAAAAAAAATCAGTTTCTTCACTCTCACCCTTCCCACATGCCTCCAAGCACCCATATAACCCACGCAGAACCCTCCCGTCTCCGTCATTTATCCTATAGTTATACCTTAGTTATTCTTCAGTTATACTATAATAAATAGTATAAATATAGGATAACTGTAGAATAACTATAGGATATATATGGGAGCCTCTCATGGGTCACTTGCAACAGACTGATGGGCACCTGCCTCAGAGGTGGACAGAAAAGGCGGATGCCCATACAGCTGAACTTTGGGCTTATAAGGGCCTGATTAGTCGGACATAAGGGTTGTGATGCTCTCGATTGCCTTTTGGATGCTGGGGACCTTGTCGCAGACGAGGGAAAGGCGTTCGGTGGTTTCGCGGAGGTGCACCGCCTGAGGGTGGTTCTGCGCGTAGCGTATCAGCTTGGCGAAGTTGGGCGACTGGTAGAAGGGGTTGTCGGGATTGGCAGAGAAGTGGCAGACCATCTTGCGCTGTTTGAGCACCAGTTTTTCGATGCCGAACTGCTGTGCCATGCGGCGGAGGGTGATGGTGCGTATGAGTTCTTCGGTGGGCTGCGGGATGGGGCCGAAACGGTCGACGAGCCGCTCGCGGTAGCGGTCCAGCTCTTGTTCGGTGACGAGGTCGTTGAGTTCCTTGTATAGGAGTAGGCGCTCGCTGACGCTGGTGACGTAGTCGTCGGGCAGCAAGACTTCGAGGTCGGTCTCGATGACACAGTCCTTGGCGTAGGTATGGGTTTCTTCGGCCTCTTGCCTGAAGAGGTCAGCAAAGTCGGTCTCTTTCAACTCTTCGATAGCCTCGTTGAGAATCTTGTGGTACATGTCGTAACCTATCTCGCTGATGAAGCCGCTCTGTTCGGCACCGAGGATGTTGCCCGCGCCGCGGATGTCGAGGTCGCGCATGGCAATGTCGAAGCCGCTGCCGATGGTCGAGAACTGTTCTATGGCCTTGAGGCGACGCTGTGCCTCGTCGGTGAGCATGGTGTAGGAGGGGATGAGGAGGTAGCAGAAGGCCTTCTTGTTGCTGCGTCCCACGCGGCCGCGCATCTGGTGGAGGTCGCTGAGGCCGAAGTTTTGGGCATTGTTGATAATCATCGTGTTGGCATTGGGTATATCCAGGCCGTTCTCGATGATGGAGGTGGCGACGAGCACGTCAAGGTCGCCTTCGAGGAACTGCATCATGGTCTCCTCGACCTGCTTGCCGTCCATCTGTCCGTGGGCAATGCCCACGCGGGCATCGGGCACCAGACGGCTGACGAGGCCGGCCATTTCGGGCAGGTTCTCGACACGGTTGCTGACAAAGAAGGTCTGCCCGCCACGGCTTATTTCGAAACGGATGGCATCGCGGATGAGCTCTTCGCCGAAGTTGCAAAGCTCGGTCTGTATGGGCTGGCGGTTGGGGGGCGGGGTGCGGATGATGCTGAGGTCGCGGGCACCCATGAGCGAGAACTGCAGTGTGCGCGGGATGGGTGTGGCGGTGAGGGTGAGGGTGTCGACACCCACCTTCATCTGGCGCAGCTTTTCTTTGGCACTGACACCGAACTTCTGCTCCTCGTCGATGATGAGCAGGCCGAGGTCCTTGAAGTGGAGGTTTTTGTTGGTGATGGCGTGGGTGCCGACGAGGATGTCGATTTTACCGCTCTCGACGTTACGGTATATTTCGTTCTTCTCTTTGGTGGAGCGAAAACGGTTGAGGTAGTCGACGTTGACGGGCAGGCACTGTAGGCGGTCGCGGAAGGTGTTGTAGTGTTGGAAGGCGAGGATGGTGTTGGGCACCAGCACGGCCACCTGCTTCGAGTCGCAGACGGCCTTGAAGGCGGCACGGATGGCCACCTCGGTCTTGCCAAAGCCCACGTCGCCACAGATGAGGCGGTCCATGGGGGCGGTGTCCTCCATGTCGTGTTTCACCTCTTGGGTGGCTTTGAGCTGGTCGGGGGTGTCCTCGTAGAAGAAAGAGGCTTCGAGCTGTTCCTGCAGATAG
>CAZTVH010000269.1:0-2895 GCA_964616965.1 uncultured Bacteroidaceae bacterium
GCCAGAGACTTTGTATTCCGAAATGCTGCCGGCGCGGGTGTATGTGATAATGTAGGGATAGGCATCTTGCGGTAGCGGGGTGCCGTTGTTGGTGCCGTCCCACTGGAAGTGCTGGTCGTCGGAGCTGAACACCATCGTGCCATGTCGGTTGAAGATGGCGATGTGGAACTTCTCCAGCTGGCTGGGGCAGAGGATGTAGAACCGGTTGTTGGTGCTCTTGTTGGGCGTGAAGATGTTAGGACGATAAAAACCGAACGTGTCGATGGGGATGGTGAAAGTGGTGTCGACGCTGCAGCCTATCTCGTTGTAACTTTGCAGCGTGACCGTGTTGCCATCAGGAACGTATATGTCGAAATGGTGGGTGACCGTTTCGCCCGTTGAGGTAGAACCGTCGCCGAATATCCAACGCGAGTGGTCGCGGTGCTCTGAGACATCGGTGAAGTTGACCACAGGCACCTCCGTGTCGATAAAAGCCGGGCTATACTCCAAGTTGATAATCGGCATTGGCACATACTTGACCAAGATGCTGATGGCTGCCACGTCGCAGCTGTCGGCCGCATAGCCTATCATATAGTAGCGGGTGTCCTCGTTGGGGGAGACATAGATGGTGTCGTTGTGTGCCTGTGGGTCCAGGTCTGAGTCTGGCGGATACGATGACCACTCGTATGCCAAGGCCCCGGTGCCGATTAGCATGACGGTGTCGTCGGGGCAGTGTTTGGCGTGGCTGGGGATTGCCACAATCTTGGTGGATATGACCGAGATGTCAACGCTGTCCCATGCTATGCAGCCCGCGCTGGCAGTGATGCGCACATAGTAGCGCGTACGGGCTTGGGTGGGACGCACACGCAGTGTGTTACCCTCGCAGATAGGGGTCTCGCCAGCTTGGTTCTTGTGGCGGAACCAGGTGAACGTACATCCCGATACGGGTGTGCTGGCCACCACATGCGACTCATGGCCGTTGCACACGATGGTGTCGTTGCTGAATGTGATTTCTGGGTCATGGAAGAAATAGACGGTGTCGAACAGCGTGTCGACGCATCCGTTGACCCCGGTGACAATAAGCATGAACGGATTCTCGAACTCCGTGAAGTGGCGGGTGACGCTGGTTCTGTTGCCATAGCTGGTGTCGGCAAACACCCAGCGGCGCTCTGCCACATGAGTGGTCAGGTCGGTGATGGTGGCATCCTCGCTCACTTCGGGCGACTCTCCCACGCAGAGGGTGCGCTTGTCGATATCAATGTGGATGTCGGGAGGAAGGATGGGGTGGGCGATATAGGTCCTTGTGGTGTAGCAGGCACTGTCCTGGGTATAGATGGTCAGCTTCACGGCATGGGGGTCTTCGTCGCTGAATTTGTAGGTGACAATCTTTCCAATCAAGGTGTCCAGCACGGGAGAATCGTCGGTGCCACCGTCGTATATCACCCATTGGGCGAGGCTGTCTATTACCGTGGGGGCATCGGGTCCGTGGTAGTGAACGCGGCTCAGGGCCTCAAACATCACCGTGCTGTCGCAATGGGGTGTCATGTGGGCGTTGATGACGGGCTTGGTGTTGTTCACCGTGGCGTAAAGGACAGAGTGGAACGGCTTGTTGGGGTCCATGGCCGAGGTCATAATGCATTTGTAGGTCTGCGTGCCCACCGTGTCGCCGGCGTGGATGCCTTCGGTGCAGATGAAGTCCTCGGTAGTGGCGACATAGACGTTGCTTGCGCTCGATGGCTGCACCATTCTGAAGGGAACCGTGTCCATAGCCTGCCTGTTGACGGTCGAGCCCGAATAGCCATTTGTGGACACATACCATGTGTATGTCATCAGTCCCTCAGGGGCTCGCAGCGTGTCCACGGCATTGCTGGCACCTGCCGGGCAGCCCGAAGTGATAATCTGCATCGGTTGGCAGTTGCCAGCGATGTAGGCGTAGATGGGGTCCACGTCGTAGATGCAGTCGCTGGTGTACATCTCCACGCGCACCGAGTCGTAGATATAGTCCACTAGGCTGATGGCACAGCGTGCCCAAGGCTTGTAGCAGTAGCCGCAGGTGGTGGCACCGGCTGCCCCGCCGGGCAGTCCCTCCACCCAAGGGGCGGGCAGGGCTCCCGTAATGGCCGGGGCTGGCACATTGAACCACATGCTGTCGTTCAGCGGGAAATTGTTCCACTGCCCTGTCGTGTAGTTCTTGCCACACACGCGGATGAGGAATTCGCCAGCTTGTTGGGGCGAGTGGTCGTAGCGGCACGCCACCACGGCATAGTCGATAAACAGCAGTGCGTTCTGTGCCGTCACCCTCATTGTGTAGTACAGCGCCTCGGCACCCTTGTTGTTTCCGTCGGTGTTGATGTCGTACACCTTGGTGCCCGTGGCGCGCATATCGCCCAGACGGATGCTGCTGGTGTGTCCGGCAGGTATGCGCATCATGCCCTGTCCGTTGTTGATGGTAAACTGGTCAAGCCCTTGGTCTGCCATCGTGTAGATTCTGAACCGCTGGTCGTGCCCGTCAAACAGGTTGCACTGGTTGCACGAGCCGCAGCGGTGCTGGCAGTAGCCCGAGTAGTATTGCGACGAGGTGATGTTTGCATTGCCCTTGATGGCTGGCTTGGAAGGCCGGGCACAGGTGCTCAACACATTGTAGCCCGTGCTGCCTCCCGACCCTTCCACTCGGTCGCCCACACGTGCCGACCATGAGCCTTCAGATGTGGCTATCGAATTGAAATTGGTAGGATTGTGAAATCCATAACAGGCATTCTGCGCCCTCAACCCTGCCAGGTTCACGCACAATGCCAATGCTACTAGAATCAATCTGTGTTTCATATTGTTGGTGTTGATTTCTTATTACTATTGTAGCAAATTTCGTCGCTTTCTTATACTGAATAGACTGAGAAATGCCGTTTTTGTTGCACTTTT
>CAZTVH010000270.1:0-2432 GCA_964616965.1 uncultured Bacteroidaceae bacterium
TTGCTCTGTGTGTGGAGGGACGGCGAGCAGGTCAACGAGGGCATAGAGGAACACTACGAGATGTACTTTTATCTTTACCCCTGCTCAATTGATAATCCGCTTGGTAAGATTGACGACCTCAGCCAGGTGGGCTATAAGGTTTACCCGAACCCTGTGGAGAAGGTTCTAACGGTATCTGGCCTGCCTGAGAAGAAGGCGACGGTGGCGGTGTACGACATGCTTGGCAACCGGCTGATGGGAGTCGAGTGCATGGGACCGGAGGCAGAGATTGACCTGTCGCACCTGCCCTGTCAGTTGTTGCTCGTCAGTGTGCTCACGGACGAGGGATGTTCAACGTATAAAGTTGTAAAGCTATGAGACGAGGATTCTTAATTTTAGTATGTTTCAGTCTGGCGTTCTTTTCGGTCACTGCCCAACAACAAAAGAATGCACGATATGGGAATTATGTCCCGCCAGCAGGTACAATAAGGATTTTTGTTGTCTTTGCTGATGTTGTGGATGACACAAGTACTGCAAATGTCCCTCGTTGGGCTGCGGGACAACTTCCCGAATATACGGACAGTATCGTAGATTTTGCTATATCCTCTACCCTAAAGAGCCAGATAACAAAGATTTATCATCAGTCCTCTTTTGGAATGTTGAATGTAGTAGGCGACTATTATCCTCATCTGGTCCCTGTAAATTACAATGATGTGCAACCAGATGGTCAAAGAACAGGATTTGCCCAAGTTGTGAATTATTTGGAAAATGTGATTTTGCCTATTAGAACTAGTCAAAACCTGACATTGGCTGATTTTGACAGTTGGACACCCGGCACAGAGCATTATAGGTCACAGGTCGATACACCTGATTCAAAGATAGACGTATTAGCTGTCGTATGGAGGCATAATAGCAAATTTCGTAGTAAACGGGATGGAGGAGCCGTGTGGGTGAATGGGCCATGTCAGCTACCAGGAATTGTGGGGATTAATGTTTGTATGAATATATGCATGGACAGCATTTCAGGGTGTGTCCGTCATGAATTTGCCCATGAATTGCTGGGTCCCAACGAGTATCATACCGGCGGGGCAGGAGCAGGCGTAGGACACTTTCTTTCTAATGTGGGTGGGTATAGCATCCTAAGCAGCTTCAACAAGAATATGTATGCATGCAACGGATGGGACAGGTGGCGGCTGGGATGGAAGAATCCCACCAACCAGTACTACATATCCGCTAGGAGACCCAGTGACGTGGCGGAGGTGGAGACAGACCTGGAGTATGGCGACCAGCTGTCGGGGAACGAGTTTGTGTTAAGGGACTTTATGACGTATGGCGACGCGATACGGATAAAGCTCCCCTACCTGAAGTCCATCCGTCCAGATGTCGACAACCAGTATCTGTGGATAGAGAACCACCAGCAGGTGCTGGGGCCGAGAGGCATTGATGAGAGCAAACCCAAGGGCATACGCTTCAACATACAGATAGGTAACGACAGGCTTGACGGGGATTTCCACAAGTCACGAACCAATTACTATGTCCCCCTGTCCTCATTTGGCAACTACGACTTTGACTATTATTTTAATCCCCTTAACTACATACAAGGTAAAAAGATTACTGAATGCTATACGGCAGAGACGAGTTCGAAGTTGGCGAATCCGTTCACAGGGCATCACCTGCTGATGCTTCCCGCTATCGATGTTGACCCCAAGGACGATGAGATAAAATGTAAAGAATTTGTCACCGTCCGCAAGGTGATATACAACGGCTCTCAGATTTTAACCGACTATCCCGTGTTTGGCAACCAGTATGATGCGTTCCCTGTTGGCAGTTCGTTGCGGCTGGCAACGAATCCCACCTCAGTCCCTTTGATGACATATAGGACAATGCCTAGAAATGAATATAATTCCTCCAATCATGCTAAAGCAGACAAGCGTGACAACCGACATGTGTTCCTCAACGGGCTCAGGGTCGACGTGTTGGAAGGAGATGTTGACGGCGAGGGCGCAATAAAGGTGCGCATACGATGGGACGACTATAACGTGGACAGGAATGTGCGGTGGTGCGACTCAATCATACTGACCGAGGGGGTGCACCTTGTTGGGGGACATGTAATCACTTTGGACCAGGGCAGGACTCCTGTCCAGCCCCAAAATCCTATCCTTTTTGATGGAAAGAAGGTGTTTGCAGACCCCACAGTGTTCACTTGTCTTGACGGTTCGTTGTTCGAGCAGGAAGATAACACGGCGGTAAACGTCATAAACAACTCTCTGTTGGTTTTGGAACCAGGTGCAACTTATGTCG
This sequence comes from uncultured Bacteroidaceae bacterium, assembly GCA_964616965.1. Taxonomy (GTDB): domain Bacteria; phylum Bacteroidota; class Bacteroidia; order Bacteroidales; family P3; genus Colimorpha. Next base: position 2,281 of record CAZTVH010000270.1, read on the forward strand.
TTGGAGATAATGCGTCACTGAACATCCGTAGCGGTTCGGCACTTGTCGTTAAGAATGGTGCGACACTTATGGTGAAGGGGCATGGACATGTGGACATAGAGAGCGAAGGTTATCTCTGCCTTGAGAGTGGTGCCAACGTAATCTTGCAGGAT
>CAZTVH010000270.1:2442-2883 GCA_964616965.1 uncultured Bacteroidaceae bacterium
TGCGGTGAATTTACATGGCGGTGCCAATTTGGGGGTTAATTCGGAGATTCATCAGATACAAACAACGTGTTTTTCAGGCAACCTGACAGCATATCCTCATACAGGGTTTGGAAATTTTCATGTTTTTAGTTTGACAAGTCAGTTCTTGCAAAATATTACGTTTGTGGGTGACAACTATGTGTTTGGTGGTTCTATCCGTGCCGGACATCATGTCACAAATTTGGTTACCTATGGTAACGTTTTCGTTGCGAATGGAGCAGATGTGATTATCGACACAGACGGGACAACAACGCTAGAGTCAGGGGTGGAAGTTGAACTGGGTGGCAGATTAGAGGTTCGGTAGATTCTCATTGTATTAGGTGTAACTATAATGGAAGTCTCCTATAAGTGACCGGTGAATAAATGATGAATAGTTAATAATGAATAGTGACATCCCCCCGC
>CAZTVH010000271.1:0-2879 GCA_964616965.1 uncultured Bacteroidaceae bacterium
TGTGTTTGAATGTCGTAAATCTCTAAGCTCTCTTCGCGTGTGCCGTCGGCAAGATAGGGGTGGGGGTTGGTGGAGGGACCGAACGCATCGTTGCCATTGTACTGCGAGAAGAAGCAGTCCTCCACATCGCCCTGCATGGTGTCGCTGTCGCTGTTGGGGCGGAACACCCAGTAGGTGTTCGGTTTGTCGGGATAGCTGAAGAAGGCGTTTCCGCCGAGGTAGACGTTGTGTGTGGCCGTATCTATCCAGCGGCCTATGATGAGGCCGTCGTTCGCGAGCGACACCTCATACCCCTGGTCGGGGGTGCGGTATTCGATGGTATACCATTGGTTGCTGTCGATGGCCGACTTGATATAGTAGAGGTTGTTGGCCGGGCTGACGGTCTGGCTGTTGATGGTGTAGGTTCCGTCTTGGGTGATTTGGGTGGGGGAGTCTCCAAGGAGCAGGTAGCGGTGCTTGTATATGGCGGACGGGTGGTTGGTGCTGATAGCCATCATGTCGTAGTATACTGGGTAAACGTGGGTATAATTGTGGTAGTGGTATAGGTCGGGCAGGCCTATCGAGTGGCCCATCTCGTGGGCGAAAGTGCGAAGGGTGAAGTAGTTGCTGGCCTCAAACTCGAAGTTGAAGGCGTTGACACGCTTGCTGTTGATGGTGAGGGTGCTGCCGATAGAGTCGTGCGGGAAGAATTCCATGTGTGGCCACAGCAGTTCCGACCAGCCTCCTACGTCGCCTTGAATGATGACGGAGAGGTTGTCGATGTCGCCGTCACCGTCGCCGTCGAGGGTGGAAAGACCGTTTACCAGACGTTGCGAGTCGACATGGCGGCACACGCGTTCTATCAACTCTGCCTCGCGCATCGAGATGCCGATGATGGGGTTGGGTGTGGTGTACCCAACGGGGTTGTCCGCGCTGTAGGGCTGGTAGTATCCGCGTGGGTTGGGGTCGGTGTAGGGGGTGATGAGGTTGCCTTGGTGCTGTTTGGCAAACACCGTGTGGAACTGTATCTTGCCATACGACATTTGGTCGAAATAGTCGGCAACGTTTTTCGTACCCTCGTTGAAGATGTCCTTCATGTCGGAGAATGACTTCGAGAAATCAGGGTCGTCGGCAAAGCGTACAAAGACGGCCAGATTGGTCAGCTCGCGGTGTGCATGGTCCACTACGCTGAAATCCACCTGAAACACATGGTCGAGGTCGGCGTAGTACTGCGTCTCGTCGACGGCTATGCCGGCATAGAACGTGTCGGTGCTATACTGCATGAGGGCGAAATAGTTGCCTTCGGGCAGGTCGAGGGCGTAAGCGAAGTTGCACACCGCCGTGTCGCCGGGCTGCAGGGTAATGCGCCTGCCGGCCACGCAGCCGTAATAGTTGTGATTGTCCCTGCCGTAGATGTTCACTCCGAAAAAGAGGCTTCCCACCCCGTCGCCGATATTGGTCATGCTGTAGCTGCCGCGCAAGGGTTCGTACATGTCGATGATGGCTGTGTCCAGCGTCAGGTCGCCGCTCATGGTCAGCACGGGCATAGGGTCGTAGCAAGGCTCCAGTCCTAAGAGGCAGTACTGGTACGAGGTGAAATTGTATTGTGTCAGCGGGCGCAGCACGTCGAGCGAGTAGTAGCCGTCGCACGAGCCGTGCCAGCCCCAGTTCACATGGAAGTAGTTGTGCGCGTCGTAGCCGTCGAACACGAAGGCGTGGCCTCCGGCGACGGTGCTGTCGGCATCGTTGCGATACGACTGCCCGCAGTACAGCACCGGCCTTCCGCTGGCAAGGTCTTGCTTCAGCATCTCGGTCCACATGGCCGTGCTGTAGTAGTTCTTCGTCTCTTGGTGCGTGTTGGGGCTGTAGTGGAAGTAGTGTTGCAGGCCCATGAGGGCGGTTCCAAGCTGTGCTCCCGACGAGCCTTCGCAGTCGCTATTGTACATCATGTTGCAGCCGATGCCGCAGTGCGATGCCAGGGTTGCCACCGCCGTCACCTCGGCTGTCGAGCTGCTGTCGGTCAGCTTGTAGGGCATGTGGGCATAGTCGTAGGTGGTGTTGGCGAAGTCGGCGCTCAGGGTGCCATATCGCCAGCACTCGTACTCGCCCTCTCGCGTGTAGCTGTGGCTGCCCACCCCGTGGGTGGGGAACTGCCAGTAGCGCATTATCTGGGCCATTGCCAACGCCATGCATCCCACCGTGGGCCTCCCGTCGAAGCGCGCCATCGTGCTGTCGGCGGCCATCACGCTGTCGTAGGGTGCCAGGCTGTTGTAGCCGTAGCGGTACTGCGTCCATGCCGTCGCCAGCATCGGTGCCACCGTGTCGGGAAAGTCGGGCAGTGCGGCCCGATGGTCATACGCTGCCTGCAGCTCCTCCAATGTGGTGCCACCCAGTTGGGCCATCTGGCTCTCGTATTCGCCCAGCCAGTAGCGCAGCCCGTCGGGCATATCGTCGGGGTCGACGGCCCCACTCTTCGCGTAGGCAAGGATGGGGCGTGTGCGGCTGTCGCGGCTGGCAATCACAAATCCGCCCTCCGCCATATTGTACACGGCCAGTCGGCTCACCCCCTGCACCTTTACCTCCTTCAACTGTGCCGCTGCGCCCGGTGTCAGCCGGTTGGCAAACTGCTGGGCGACCAGCCGCACCTCCTCAGGCTTCATCTCCTGAGCCGTAGCGGCCAACGAAACAAAGAATAGGAACCCAAAAGTAAACAAGTATTTCATATTGAAAGTTGAGAATTGAATATTGGCTGCCTCAGTCATTCAAGTTTTATTTTTTAGTTTTTACCTTTTGCTTTCTTTCAACGTGATGGCATATCCCTCCACTGCCACCTCCTCGCTGGGCTTGGCGGAGTGGATGTCGTATTGTTGCTTGCTAACCCCCAGCTTCTCAAGGTGGTC
>CAZTVH010000272.1:0-2851 GCA_964616965.1 uncultured Bacteroidaceae bacterium
GTACAGAAATTCCTATCTGATAAAGACTTACTTATGAAAATCCGAAACTCTAACTACCTCAGACTGCGCGTCTGATTTTACTTGTCAAACTTTAGTTAGAGAACGGAGGGAGGCGGTGGCTATCTCTTCATGCGCAGCAAATTGTCGATTTCGGCACTGATACGCATACGGCGGATGCCGGTGTAGGCAACGACGGCAAAGACTAGCGTGCGCAGCAATGCCTGCAGCAGCACGATGGGTAGCCCCGTGCCCAGAGCATCAAACAGAGGCGAGACCAGCCATTGCCATAGCGTATTAGCTCCAAATAGCAGCAACGTGAACAGCAGTACCCACACCTGTTTGCGGCTGAAGAGGGAGATGCCCAGCCTACGCCAAAGCAAGGTGAGCAACGGAGCGAAGTAGACGATATAGGCCAGCAGGGTGGCACAGGCCGAGCCTGTGACTCCAAGCCACGGTATCAGCCACACATTGAACCCGATAGCGGCAGCCGTGAGCAACGAGATAAAAAGCAGCGAATAGGAGTAGAGCTTGGAGAAGTTGAGGATGTTGGTGGCGATGCTGAGGGTGGAGTTGAGGATGTTCGCGATGCCTAAAAACAGCACCACCCAAAGGCCTGAGATGTATTGTTCGCCATTGGGGATGACCGCAAATAGGGGCTTGAGGTTAATCCAGATGAAAAAGAGCAACATACACGCCACCAGCAGTTGGTGGAGCGACACTTGTTGCCCCAAGCGGTTCACCTCTTGGGTGTTGCCGTCGGCGACAGCCTGCGAGATGATGGGGCTGGAGATGGCTCCCAGCGAACGGTAGGGTATTTCGACCACATTAGCTATATAGCAGGCTATGGTGTAGATGCCCGCCAGTTTCAGACCCTCTTTGGCAAGGAATAGCGAGTTGAAAAGCTTGATGTTGCCCGCCAGCACGGCAGCGGACATAAAGAGGGTGTATACCCCTACCTCGCGAAACAGGGCTTTGTCGACAAACTGCCAGTCGGGCTTGAAAGATATCCGGCCTAACGAAAGGAGGTAGCAGAAGTTGATAAGGGTGGCAACCGCCCAACTGGAGCAGAAGAGGAGGACAAAGAGGTCGAGCGTGATGAGGCCGTGCCCATAGAGCAGATAGGTGGCGAGATTGAGCAGGCGGACGACCACTTCGCGCACAAACTTGGGTAGCGCGATGTGTAGCAGCACGCTGGCATTGGTCTCGAACACGGTCATGTAGAGCACAAAGAACGTGAGCGGCAGCAAAAGGTAGGCATAGTCGACAAGCAGGGGTGCATCCTTTGCGTAATAGGAGGTTATGCCTGACTTGAAGACAAAGAAGAGGATGGCAATAATCGAAAAGCCTATGAAGGGGAGTATCAACGTCCAGCCGAAGAAACCGTGGTCGCGATGCTCAGGGTCCTTGAAGCGGGGATAGAAGCGGAGTATGGAGGCATTGGTACCCAGCTGGGCAAGGCCTGCAAAGAGCATGGCGGCATCGACCATCACACGCGTGAGACCTATCTCCTCCTGAGTGAGCAGGTCGGTGACCACGAAGAAGGTTGTCAACGCCCCAATGAGGACACCCAGATAGTTGGCCAAGGCCCCTTTAATACTCTGTTTAGCAATAACACCCATTCGTTATACAGCTGACAATTACGAGTGCAAAGGTACACAAAAAAATGGATATTTCGTCCTTGGGTGCCAATAATTAAAAAAAAGTTCGTATCTTTGCCTTTCGATTGATTGGAGTAAAAGACCTTGTCTTTTGCTTCTAGTATATTCACATATAGGCAGATAACAATAAAATAAATATAATACAAATACCATGAAGATTTACCAGACTAACGACATCCGCAACATCGCCCTTGTGGGCGGTGCCAAATCGGGTAAGACCACCATGGCGGAGGCTATGGCGTTCTGCGGCGGCCTCATCAACCGTCGTGGCAGCGTGGACAACAAAAACACCATCAGCGACTATCGCGACATTGAGCTAGACCGCAAATACTCGGTCGAGACCACCCTCATGTACACCGAATTTGGCGGCAAGAAGGTGAACATCCTCGATGTGCCCGGCTTTGCCGATTATCAGGGCGAGCTGGCAGCAGCCCTCAACGTGGTGGAGGCTGCCGTGGTCGTGGTCAACGCCCAGAGCGGTGTCGAAGTCGGCACCGAAGTCGCCAACCGCTATGCCGCCAAGCTCGGCACGCCTATGATTTACGTCGTCAACCATCTCGATGCCGAGAAGGCCAACTTCGACGAAAGCGTCAACCAGTTGAAAGACTTCTTCGGTGCCAAATGCACCGTGCTGCAGTTCCCCACCAACGCAGGCCTAGGCTTCAACCAGATTGTGGACATCGTGTCGAACAAGATGTACACCTTCAAGGACGGCAAGGCCACTGAGGAAGATATCCCCGCCTCTTTTGCCGACCGCGCCGCCGAGATGCGCGAAGCCCTCGTTGAAGAAGCCGCCGCAGCCGACGACGAACTGATGGAGAAATATTTCGAGAATGGCGACCTCACTCCCGAAGAACTGACCAAGGCTCTGAAGCTGGCCATCGACAAGCGCGACCTCTTCCCCATCCTCTGCTCCTCGGCCAAGGAGAACATGGGTGTCGCCCGCTTGCTCGAATTCATCGGACAGAACGTGCCCGCCCCCAACGAGGTGGCAGAACCCAAGAAGACCCAGGCTGGCAAAGAACTGAAGTGCGACAACGCCAACCCCACTGTGGCATTCGCCTTCAAGAGCGCCAAGGATAAGAACCTCGGCGAAATCACCTACCTTCGCATCTACGACGGCGAGCTGGCCGAAGCCCAGGATGTGGTCAACGCCTGCAACCAGAGCAAGGAGCGCGTCAGCCAGGTGCTCG
>CAZTVH010000273.1:0-2837 GCA_964616965.1 uncultured Bacteroidaceae bacterium
TTTTGTGTACTTTTGCACAGAAATTTATTTTACGAGTGTATAGTTTGTAATTACATTAAAACAGCTTTTGCATTATGGCTTTCAGAAAGATTGTTTCTTGGTTATTTTTCCCACTGACTATGTGGTATGCCATTGGCGTTTGGTTCCGCAACCTCCTTTTCGACATAGGCCTCAAGCGTCAGGTATCGCCCAACATCACTACCGTCGGTGTGGGCAACATCTGTGTCGGCGGGGCGGGCAAGACACCCCATGTCGAATACCTCCTGCGCCTGCTGGCCAACCAATATCCCACTGCCCTGCTCAGTCGGGGTTATCATCGCAGGACACACGGCTTTCTGCTCGACGACGGCAGCCACAGCGCCTCCCGCCTCGGCGACGAGCCTGCCATGGTGGCGGCCAAGTTCCCCAATGTCCAGGTGGCGGTGTGTGAAAAACGTGTTGTCGGGATGCAAAAACTCAGACAGCAGCCCTGCCCACCCAAGGTGGTAGTGCTCGACGATGTCTACCAGCACCGCCACATCAAGCCCACCATCAACATCCTCCTCACCGAGTATGGCAAGCCCTATTGCGACGACCACATCCTGCCTTTCGGCAACCTCCGCGAAGGTCGGCGGGCCCGTTATCGTGCCAACATCGTTGTTGTCACCAAGTCGCCTAGCAAGCTCAATCCCATCGACAAGCACAACATGGTCAGCCGCCTAAAGCTCAGACCCTTCCAGAAGGTCTTTTTCAGCTATGTCCACTATTGCGACCCTCTGCCTCTCATGGGCAATGCACCGTTGCCGTTGTCCACTGTCGAGTCGGTTCTCCTCGTCACCGGCATTGCCCACCCCGAACCCATGCAGCAATACATCAGCGGCTTTTGCGAGGTCAGCACCCTCCGTTTTGCCGACCATCACCGTTTCACCACCGCCGACATCCGTCGCATTCGCCGTCTCTTTGTCCAGATGAATAGTGCGCGCAAGCTCATCCTCACCACCGAGAAAGATGCCGCCCGGCTACGCGAATTTGCCGACAAAGAGGTCATGTCGGGCCTGCCCATTTATTATCTTCCTATCGAGGTGCGTTTCCACCCGTCGGGCGACATGAGCTTCGACCATACCGTCCAGACCATTGTCCACGACAACAGCCTCTTCCAAGAGCGCATGCGCAATGCCAAGTTCGATTTCTAATTCCAACACTATGATAGTAGAGATTTGTGCCAACTCGCGCCAGTCTGCCGCCAATGCCTTGGCTGGCGGGGCTGGGCGTATCGAATTGTGCCGCCAGCTCGAGCTAGGCGGCACCACCCCCACCCAAGACGACATCCTGTATTGTGTCCAAGAATTGAAACTCCGCACCCATGTCTTGGTGCGTCCCCGTGCAGGCGACTTCGTCTACACCGATGCCGAGTTCTACCAGCTCTGTCGCGAAGTGGAGCTGTGCCGCCAATGTGGTGCCCATGCCGTCGTGGTGGGCTTCCTCACCCCCGACGGCATGATTGACGAGGCACGCACACGCCATATCGTTCAGTTGGCTGCCCCGTTGCAGGTCACCTTCCACCGTGCCTTCGACGAGATGCGCCAAGACCCTCTTGAAGCTCTCGAAGCCCTCATTCGCTGTGGCTGCCACCGTCTGCTCACTTCGGGCTGCCAGCCCAATGCCGAGGCAGGCATTCCCACCCTCCGTCAGTTGGTGCGTCAGGCTGCAGGCCGCATCACCATCTTGGCAGGTGCAGGCATCACCCCCGCCAATGCCCGCCGTATCGTGCAGGAAACGGGTGTCACCGAAATCCACGGCAGCTGCAAGCACACCCTCCCCGACGGCACTATTGAAACCAACACCGAAACAGTAAGTCAACTAATCAAATCCATATCCCAATGAAAACAACCCGCAAACCCCATCTATCCCTTCTATTTCTCCTATCCCTTCTCTTTATCTTCTCCTCCTGCCACCGCAACCCCCACTTCATCACCGACCGCGTCTACCGCCAGCAAGTGGAGCAGGACTACGCATCCTGCCTCTCCGAATTCCCAATGCTCAACGCCCAATTAAACCTCGACACCCTCTGCCGTGCCGAACGCGAGGCCATGCAGTTCCTCTACGCCTATATGCCCTATAGCGACCTTGCCGACTACACTCCGGCCTTCTTCCTCGAACAGGTGCGCTATGCCTTCGCTGCCCGCGAACAGATGCCGTGGGGCAAAACCATCCCCGACGATGTCTTCCGCCATTTCGTCCTCGTCTACCGTGTCAATAACGAGAACCTCGACACAGCCCGCATGGCATTCTACCACGCCCTGAAAGAACGCGTGCAAGGCATGACTATGGAGGAGGCCGCCTTGGAGGTGAACCACTGGTGCCACGAGCATGTCGCCTACCGTGCTGCCGACAGCCGCACCTCGGCCCCCCTCGCCACCATGCGCACCTCGTTGGGCCGCTGCGGTGAGGAGAGCACCTTTGCCGTCACCGCCCTCCGCTCTGTGGGCATCCCTGCCCGCCAGTGCTACACCCCCCGTTGGGCACACTGCGACGACAACCACGCCTGGGTAGAGGTGTGGGTTGCCAACCCCGACGGCAAGGGCGGCCAGTGGAAGTTCCTCGGTGCCTGCGAGCCTGACCCCGAATTGAACATGGGCTGGTTCGCCATCCCCTCCACCCGCTGCCTGATGGTGCACAGCAAAGCCTTCGGCCGCTACCACGGCGATGAGGAAATTGTCAAGCAGACCGCCCTCTACAGCGAGCTGAACCTCCTCAGCCATTATGCCCCCACACGCCGCGTCACCGCCACCGTCTGCGGCCCCGACGGTAAGCCCCTCCCCGGTGCCACCATCAAGTTCAAGATGTACAACTATGCC
>CAZTVH010000274.1:0-2836 GCA_964616965.1 uncultured Bacteroidaceae bacterium
ACTGGCCAGTGGCGAATGGATTGGTGCTTTCGGCCTCACCGAGCCCAATGCGGGCACCGATGCCGCCGGGCAGCAGACGATAGCTGTGCTTGAGGGCGACGAGTGGGTGCTGAATGGCAGCAAGATTTTTATCACCAACGGTAGTTATGCCGATGTGTTCATCATCATTGCTATGACCGACAAGAGCCTTGGGACCAAGGGTATCAGTGCCTTTATCGTGGAGAAGAACGACCCCGGTTTCAGCATCGGTAAGAAGGAGAAGAAGATGGGTATTCGTGGCAGTGCTACGACGGAGCTTATTTTTGAAGACTGCCGTATTCCCAAAGACCGCCAGCTGGGTCAGTTGGGCAAAGGCTTCGGCCTGGCTATGAAGACCCTCGATGGCGGACGTATAGGTATTGCGGCACAGGCTCTGGGTATCGCCCAAGGGGCTATGGACGAGACGGTGAAATATACCAAGGAGCGTAAGCAGTTTGGCCGCTCAATCAGCCAGTTCCAGAACACGCAGTTCCAGATGGCGGATTTGGAGACTAAGGTGCAGGCCGCCCGTCTGCTGGTGCGCCGCGCCCATTACAACAAGGACAACGGCATTCCCTATAGCGCAGAGGCCGCAATGGCAAAGCTCTTTGCAGCTGAGACGGCTATGGAGGTGACGACCAAGGCTGTGCAGTTCCACGGCGGCTATGGCTACACCCGCGAGTACCCGGTGGAGCGCATGATGCGTGATGCCAAGATTACGGAGATATACGAGGGTACCAGCGAGGTGCAGCGTATGGTGATAGCCGGCAAACTTTTTAAATAATGCGTAAATGTGTTAATGTGTAAATGTGTTAGTCGGATAATTCCCATAGTAGCACACCCCCACATTAACGAATTAACACAAACAAGAAAACATGAAAATCGTAGTATGCATAAAACAAGTGCCGGACACCACCGAGGTGAAAATCAACCCGCAGACCGGCACGCTGATTCGTGAGGGTGTTCCCAGCATTATGAACCCCGACGATAAGGGTGGACTGGAGTTCGCCCTGCAGTTGAAAGACAAGTATGGAGCCCATGTCACCGTCATCACGATGGGACTTCCGCAGGCCGAGGCCATCCTGCGTGAGGCATTGGCAATGGGTGTGGACCGTGCTATCCTGCTGACCGACCGCAAACTAGGCGGTGCAGATACGCTTGCGACATCGAGTGCCATAGCCGGTGCTCTTCGCACGATGGAATACGACCTCATCATCACAGGCCGTCAGGCTATCGACGGCGACACGGCTCAGGTGGGGCCTCAGATTGCCGAGCACCTAGACCTGCCGCAGGTGTCCTATATGGAAGACCTGCAGTATGACGAGGCAAGCAAGACCTTTACCATCCGCAAGCAGATGGAGGACGGCTACCAGATTCTAGAGATGCAGGCCCCCTGCGTGGTGACTGCCTTGGCCAGTGCCGTGCAGCCCCGTTATATGACGGTGAGCGGCATTGTGACCGCCTACGACAAGGAGGTGGAAGTGTGGGGTGCCGACCGCATCAATGTGCCTGAAGACCGCATTGGTAAGGCGGGTTCACCTACCTCGGTGTTCAAGTCGTTCCCCAAACAGCTGAAGCCTGCCGGTCAGACCTTCGAGGTGTCGCCCGAAGAGGCTGTAGAGCTGATTGTAAATAAACTGAAAGAAAAACATATTATCTAATAGCCATGAATTTACAAGATTATAAAGACGTATATGTGTTTGCCGAACAGCGTGATGGCAAAATCCAGAATGTAGCTCTTGAGCTGTTAGGTAAGGCGCGTGAATTGGCAGATGCCAACAATGAGAAGGTTGTTGCGATGCTGCTGGGTAAGAATATCAAAGGTGAGGCACAGACCCTTGTGGAACATGGAGCCGACCGAGTGCTGGTGGTGGACCACGACCTGCTGGCAACCTACCTCACTGAGCCGTACACGCAGGCAATAACCCAAATTATCAAGGAGTTCAAGCCTAGTATTATGCTGATAGGTGCCACTACGATTGGCCGCGACCTGGGTCCCCGTGTTTCGGCACGCAATCAGACTGGCTTGACGGCCGATGCGACCAAGTTGGAAATCAGCGACGACGAGGCACACGAGTTCCGCATGACACGTCCTGCTTTCGGTGGCAACCTGATGGCTACCATTCTTTGTAAAAACAACCGTCCGCAGATGTCGACCGTCCGTCCGGGAGTGATGCAGAAAATGGCCGCCGACCCCAGCCGCAAAGGCGAGATAGTGGACTATGCCGTGCAGTTTGACGAAAAGAAAATCGGCAGAGTGAAGATTGTCAAGACCGTTAAGGAAGAGAAGGTCATTACCGACATCAGTCAGGCGAAAATACTTGTCAGTGGCGGTCGTGGCGTGGGTACCAAAGATGGTTTTGCCAAATTGGAAGCCCTTGCCAAGGAGCTTGGCGGAGAAGTGTCGAGCAGCCGTGCAATGGTTGACGCGGGCGTGATGGAGCAGAGCCGCCAGGTGGGCCAGACGGGTAAGACCGTACGCCCCAACCTCTACTTGGCCTGCGGCATCAGCGGTGCCATCCAGCACCTTGCCGGTATGGAGGAGAGCGAATTGATTATTGCCATCAATAAGGACAAGTTTGCTCCTATCTTCAGTGTCGCAGACTTGGGTATTGTGGGCGACCTCCACAAGATTGTTCCGATGCTGACCGAACGCTTGAAGAATATGTAAGGATAGTCAGGATAAAAAAAGAGAGGCTTCTGCAGGAGTGCGGGAGCCTCTTGTTTTTTGCCCTGAAGGAACAATACGTTGTGTTAAAAATAAAGGCTCTTATGATATATCTGACTGATTTTTCAACAGCCTCGGAGAGGCTGAATC
>CAZTVH010000275.1:0-2835 GCA_964616965.1 uncultured Bacteroidaceae bacterium
GTTTTCTTCAGTTTGAGCAGGGCCACTTTCGTTTCAGCGGTGGTCTCGCCCAACAGCGAGGCTATCTCCTGTGCCACGCGCATCTGCTTCATAATAAGGTCGTCGGTGGTAGTGATAGTGTCCATACGCACCTTTTCCAGCTTCTTGTCGTAGTTCACCATGTCGGAGATGTACTTCATCAAGCCGAAAAGCAGATTTTGCTCGCTCAACAGGCTGACCGTCAAACTCAGGTATCGGTTGGTGGCAGTAATATGCAGCTGTGGGTTCTCCACGCGTTGCTTCTTGGTGTAAGCGTTGTAGAAGTCTATCGGCTGGAAACTTTCTGCTACCGGACGGCCCACCACGCTCTCCGGCGTGCCGCTGAGGCCGAGCATCTTCATGGCGGAAGCGTTGATGTCCACGATTTTCATGTCGGGGTCGACAATCATCACCCCTTCAGGCGAGTTGCGAACGATGTCCACTGCCAGGCTTTCGGCACGTTTGCGCATATAGGGCAAGCAGATGTCGATGTCGGCATAGCCGTTCACCACAGCCCAAGCCTTCTCGCGGCAGGTGCGGTAGCCACAGGCACCGCAGTCCAGCTCGTCGGCCTTGGTCAGCTTGCCTGTGCGGCGCAGCACGTCCTCTATTTCCTTCTCCGTGGCCGGACGGCTCTTGGCGCGCAGTCGCGGATGGGCGTAGGCAAGTTGCACTCCCGCCTCTGGAGCGGGCAGATGCTTGCGCGTAGCCATCTCATGCTCCACATAGCGGTCAATGTCAGCCTCAGCCTTTATCACACCGCCCTCGTTCACTATGGCGCAGGGGCCGTTGATGCAGCCGCCGGGGCACACATTCATCTCAATGAACACGTGGTCCATCGATTCTATATTCTCCAACACGTCGGCGATGCGGTCCACACCGTCCACCGACATGTATCGGTAACCTTCAGGCAAGGCATCGAAAGAGCGGATGATGCCCTTTGTGGCGGGGTAGGCCTTGGCACGGTTGGCCACCGTGGTCTCATCACCCACCGTCAGTTTGTTTATAGTGTTGAGGTCGATACCGTTCTCCTCAAATAGCTGCAACAGCTCTTCAAAGGTGATGACGGCATCTATTGCATGCTCGTCGGCCTCGCGCTTCTTAGCGATGCAGGGGCCGATAAACACCAGCTTAAGGTTCGGGTCGTTGCGGCGCAGCATCTTCGCATGTGCCACCATGGGCGAGTCGACAGGGGCCAGATAAGGCAGGGCCTTGGGGTAGTACATCTGTATCAGGCGACAGGCTGCCGGGCAGGCCGAAGTAATGAAATTGCGCATCTCGCCTTGGGCCAGCACCCTTTTGTATTCCTCCGTGACGGCCTGTGCCCCCACGGCAGTCTCTTCGGCAACGGCAAAGCCAAGTTTGGCCAATGCTATTCGTAGTATCGAGAAATCATCCTGACCCAGACTGCTAATAAACGACGGTGCCACCGTGGCAGCCACGCGGACATGGCTCTTCAGCAGCTCGCGCACCACGGGCAGCTCGCTATGCTCTATCTTGGCATGTTGCGGACACACCTTGGTGCAATGCCCACACAGGATGCAATGCTCCTCGATAATCTGCGCGTGGTGGTCTTTGATGTTGATGGCCTTCACCGGGCATTCCCGAAGGCAGCGGTAGCAGTCTTTACATTGAACAGTCTTGAATTCCAAATACTCGGACATGATTCTATAGTTGTTGTGTTAGTATTGTATTAGTTAATGAATAGTTTGGGGTAAATCTCTTTGGCAAACAGTTCCTCCACATTGCCAGCGTTGACGCTGTGCAAAATGAAGCCCTCTGGTGTCTCTTCCACCTGTGGGCCGCGTTCCGAGGGCTCCATGCCTTCGCATCCGACCGTTACGCCCAAAGCACAATGACCGAGACAGAAGCTAGCTTGCAAATCGATGACATCTTCCACATCATACTTTTTCAGTACCTCTTTGAAGGCTTCGATTACCTCGTACGACCCTTTCAGGTGGCAGGAACTGCCAACACATACTTTGATTGTCATATTAATAAACACATTTTATTTAAGCCGTGAGCTTCAAGTTTCAAGTGCAGGACAAAGGCAGCCACCTACGGCTTAAAACTCAAAGCTCACAAGCTCATTATTTATCACTTACTTCTCTCTGGCTTCCTTGATGGCTGCCTGGGCAGCGGCAAGACGTGCCACGGGGACGCGGAACGGCGAGCAGCTGACGTAGGTCATGCCGTTCTTGTAGAAGAACTCGGCTGCCGTCGGGTCGCCACCGTGCTCTCCGCACACGCCGCACTTCAGTTCGGGACGGGTCTTACGGCCACGCTCGATACCTATCTTCACCAATTCGCCCACACACTCGGTGTCGAAGTTGTTGAACGGGTCGGCGGGGATAATCTTCTCGTCGACATACTTGCTGACGATAGCGTTCACGTCGTCGCGGCTGAAGCCGAAGGTCATCTGCGTCAGGTCGTTCGTGCCGAAGCTGAAGAACTCGGCCACCTCGGCAATCTGGTTGGCAACCAAGGCGGCACGCGGTATCTCAATCATGGTGCCGAACTTGTAGTTGAACTTCATGCCATACTTGGCTTCCACCTCTTCCTTCACGCGGTCGGCATGAGCCTTCTGATGCTTCAGCTCGGCAGCATTGATGGTCAGGGGAACCATGATTTCCAGATGCGGGTCGTGGCCTTCCTTCAGCAGCTCCACCGTGGCGCTGAAGAGGGCACGGAACTGCATCTCGGTGATTTCGGGGTAGATGATACCCAGACGCACACCACGCAGACCCATCATCGGGTTCACCTCGTGCATACCCTCTATACGGGCGTGCAGCTTATCGAAGTCTATGCCGCGTGCCT
>CAZTVH010000276.1:0-2817 GCA_964616965.1 uncultured Bacteroidaceae bacterium
GTCCAACGCCCCTTCCGCGATATAGCCGTCGGCAAATTCGCCATACAACAGATACACCTCCATTACCCCTGCGCTGTCTGCCATAGCATACCGCCACAACATATTGTTCAAATCAATCAATGAATAGCGTCCCTGTCCCGTCTCCACCGTCCAGGTGCACTCCGTCAGCCGATAATGAATAAGGAATTCCTCTTCCGACCTCGGCGCCGCGTCGCACAGCACCTTAGCGGGGACATCGGCATCGTTCTCCACCAATTGCTTCAGCCGATACAGACACTGCTTATATTGATTCGTATCACGGTCACTAATAAAGGGGCCTCTATTGCGTTCCAATTCCACCCATTTGAGCGAGTCAAGCACCTGTGGGTCGGAAGTATGAGGTAGCAAATCCTCCAAAACCAACTGCGACTCAGGTATCGTATCCCTTTCGAGACCACTATCCGCTGACCCACCTCCGCAACTGCATAACAATGCGATTGCGACAAACAGGCAAGCAGTCCCCACCATTCTTCTTAACAACCGTCGATACAGCTTCATAATAGTGATTTACTCTAAACATTAGACATATATTATAGTAACGCAAAATATGTATTTATATTGTTGATTGCTACCAATTCAATTTTCGGAGATTACCCTACAACGTTTTCATCAATTAGCATTCATTCCCCATTGTTTCCTATGCTATAACAGTATCTTAACGGTATTTCAACGATAAAAAGCATTGGAATGCCGTTGATGTACCGTTAAGGATAGCATATAAAAGACAATGAGCAGTGACACGAAAGCGATTGTTCACAAACCACAAGTCTCGGGCAACAAAAACACTTACGTGTGTTATCCATATGAAGAGTGCTATCAGCACTCGATAATGACCCAAAGAGTTATAGGCAAAATGCAGTCGGTTGGAGAATGAGCATTACGATGGGATGGGGGATTGGCTTATTTCCCCGTTCTCAATGTTTTGCCCACAGCAAGGGTTAGTGGCTATCCGTGCAGCGTAGGGTGCTTAAATGCTCTTGGCTCGTTCCCAAACCTCGTTCTTGCTGTGACGGATAAAACAGAAGTCACAGCAAGTGCCGCCTTGACAGAGCGTTTGGGTGCGGATGAAGTCGGTGTGGGGCAAGTTGCCGTAGTTGATGATGTCGGAGTGACAGAACATAGGGCCGAAGCGGTCAAGGACACCGTAACGCGAAAAGATATGCTTGTATAGGCACTCGGTACACTCGAAGTGGAACTCCCGCGGGCCATCTGTGTCGAAGTGCCATACATATCGCCAGCCTTTGCCAGACTTCATTTTGAATCCCATCGGCACCACGCGTTTCATCAAGGGCATGAAGAACGGCATCTGTGCTAACCGCTGCATCGGCCTGGGGTCAAGAGCCGACCACATATATTTTGATAAGAATGCCCACCGTTCATTGGCACTTTGCCCACGAGCCTTAAGTGCTTGGTCGATGGCCAGTGTCGGCAGGATGTTGCACAGATGCCCGTAATTACCCCTGTCGCACCATACGTAATTTTCCGCAATCAGTTTTTCCATACGGCGAAGCACATCGGCTTGAATTTCTGGCTCAAGCCCGTCGAAACAGACCTTGTACCTTCCGGCACGAATCATCTTAAGTGGTATGTACTTTTTCATAGCGTATGGCTACTTCTTACCCATGAGTATGGCAGAACCTTTCAGGGCCAACCATGTAGCCTCACGTCGGGTCATAAAAAGACCGTTGTCGGTGGGAATAAGCTGCACTTCGGCATAGCCCATGTTTCTCAAACGCTGCACGAACATCTGCATGTCTCCGTACTTCTGGCGCGAAAAGATGTCGTGGATGGCGAAGATGCCGCCTTTCTTCAACACACGGAGCGTCTCCATCAGAATCTCTTGACGGTCACGGCTGGGGATGTTATGATACACATAGTTGCTGCACACCGCATCAAAGGTTTTGTCTGCGAAGTCGAGTTTCAATGCATCACCCTTTGCAAAGGAGATGTTGCTCACGCCTTCGGCACGGGCATTCTCCTCGCATAGAGTCTTGCTGAAAGAGGAATACTCCACTCCCCAGCGGTCAATGCCTGTCATCCTTGCTTGTGGGTTGCGCTTGGCAACGGCGATGGTCAGCGCACCGCTTCCACAGCCCACATCGAGGCCTCGGCCTCCCTCAGGCAGCACAACCTTTGCAGCCACGCCGTCGATTATCTGACGCGACATCTGCCTCTTTCCGTTGTAAGAAAAGGTACGATACATTACCACCATCCACATCGTGGCCAATAATAAGACGATGGTAAGAGCAAGAAATACAACTTTAAGGACGGTTTTCAGCACACCTGCCGCAAGCAGGCCGCTCACGCCAAAAACGAGGAACAATACTAAAGATACGGCACATCCGGCCAGAGTTCCCCAAATCATGCCTTTGGGCATCCAGTTTTTATAATTAGGTTTCATATCTTTTTTATTCGAATGAGGACTTATTTAAATTGAATAATAAGGAGTTAAAAACTTATAGTTAGAGTTATTTCTTAGCCAACACACACAGCCAGTGGTGTTGTTCGTCGCGGTGGACATCGATATCGTGGAAGCCAACCGCGATGAGATGAGCGCGGAGTTCGTCGGGGGTGTAGGTGTGCATTCCGTCGATTATTTTCTCCCACTTCTTGTTGGCATCGGTGAGGCCGTCATCCTCATTTACGATGACGAAGCAGCCACCTTCTTTCAATGTGCGACGTACACCGGCAAAGCACTTCTCTATCTCAGGCCAGAAATAAACCGTCTCGTAGGCGGTGACTAGGTCGATGGCACTCTCTGCAAAAGGCAATGCGGTG
>CAZTVH010000277.1:0-2814 GCA_964616965.1 uncultured Bacteroidaceae bacterium
CCACGTGGCATTGCGGTAGACGGCGTTGATTATCTCGTTGGAGGTCTCGAAGGTGCCTGTCATCTGCATTTCGTCGTAGAGGACGAGGCCGGTGAAGTCGTCGGGTCGGGGCTGTTCACGTAGTCCTGTTATTTCGACATAACGGAAACCGTGATAGACGAATTGAAAATTGAAGATTGAAGATTGAAAATTTGTTGACGCGATAAATCTGTCGGTGCACTCGGCGGAACGCAGGTTGGCCGTATATATGGTGCTGTCGGGATTAAGGGTCTCGGCATAGCGGAAAGTGATAGTGTCCCCATTCCTCATTTGCCATTTTGAAATATCAAATCGCAGCGTTCCCACCATGTTCTGCCCCATGTCGAGTATCCATTTGTCGCCCTTTTGGAAGAGTGACACAGGCTTGAGCAGTTCTTGTATCTTGATATTGGGGTTGGGCTGCGGTGTGAGGAGTTGCATCGGGTCGGAACGCTGGTAGTCGTTAGGCAGAGGGCTGCCAGTGACGACAGGATACTCGCGGGCAACGCGGTGGCGCGGGTTGTAGATGTCCTCCTTGTACATGTTCTGCCGGTCGTAATCGACGATGGCTGCATCCCAATGGCTGTCGTCGTAGTCGGGCATAGTCCAGTCTCCTAGGTCGAGGCGCGCGTCGTAGGTCTCGCCGTCGAACTCGTTGCTCTTGCGTATGGGGCCGCGGTTGGTTATCTTCCAGCCTTCACCGCTGACGATGGTGTCGGTGGTGCCGTCCTGGTAGGTCACCTCCAGCTGCATCAGCAACTGCGGCAGACCGTAGTGTGCGGCGTGATTGATGCCGCACCATTCGAGGTAGTTGTTATCGTGGCGCACGGTGGTGAAACGCCCACCTGCTAGCGTGACACCCACGGCGTTCAAGCCGTTTTCGCGGACAAGGTCAGTCACGTCGTAAGTGTTGAAATAGATGCGCCTTGTGTAGTCCGAGAGCGTGGGCTTCAGCCATTCGGTGGGTGCCACCTCCATGTTGTTGATATAGGCGCAGTATACTCCCAATCCGCTGATGTAGAGGCGCGCTTTGGCGATGTCCTTCTTGAGCGTGAATTCTTTGCGCAGGTATCGTGCAGCGATGGCGGTGTGTCCGTTGAGATTGTCGTCCTCATAGTCGCGTCCTATCCAATGCGCGTGCCAGTCGGCGGGCGAAAGGAGGCTTATCTCAAAGCGCTGTACCTCGCTTTCGGTGGTGGCTTGCTTACCTTTCTTGCCGTAGGTGAGGGTGGCGAAGACTTTCCAGTAGGCGATGTCGCGGCTGTGTAGCTCCTTGCCTTGATAAGGGATATAGAGCATCTCCGACGATTCGATAACGCCCGAGTCCCAGAGGTCGCCGATGCCCTGCTCGGCATTCTTGCGTGTGGAGGCCACCACGATGCGGTAGGTGGTCTGCATCACGTTTTTCAGTTTGGTCTCATATTGCCAACTGAAGCGGGGCTGGGCTGTTGCTAATGCCTGCGAGCCGTCCTGCGACTCAACGGTTAGGTTGGCCAGTTCGATTTTGCTGCCACAGGCCGAGAACAGCATGGCAAGGAGGATGGTGGAGAGGATTTGTTTCATGGTGTTTCATTTTTTTTCGTTGTTTCGTTATGACGTAATTTCGTTATAACGTTATATTTCTTGTTCCGTTGCATTCGGGGTAGCCAGAGCAGCTCCAGAACTCTCTGCCGGAATTCATGCCTTTCTTTGCCACGCGCTTTATCATCGGCTTTCCGCATTTAGGGCATGGAGGTGCTCCGCTTTGGATACTTGCATTAGTGCGATGGGCAAGTCTCTCAGCAGTCAATGCCTCGGTAAATCCGCCTTCTTCTTTGAATGTCGACAGCTGACCCTCAATCTGCTTGCTAATCATCATTATCAAACGGTTGCAGAGCACCAGTAGACAATTGGCCACTACCAATGAGTCGTCAGACTTTAGGCAAAAGTCAAATTTGTGTTTCTGTGACAGAATATGTATGCTGCTTTGATGCTGCACGTCATCGCGGTAGGTAGGTGTGTCAAGACGGATGTTGGCGACGCACAAGTACTCCTGTGATTTGGTCGACCACGGGACGCTCTCTCGCAGCATTATCCAGTTCTGGTAGTCGTTGGCAAGTTCCGCCAAGCTGGCACGGGCAACATCAGTGAGCTTCATTTCAGTTTCCTTGGAAGTGGAGTGACGGGCATTTCCCTCAGCAATATTGGCTGACACCGAGCGAGCCGCTTGCGTCATTTGGTCATATTGCCGTCCGCATGGGTCGTTAGTCTGGTTAAGAAAACGGCTGCAAAACTCTTGTGTGGACAATTGTATCACATTCGCCATAATCCATGTGTCCAACCAATAATATCCCGATCTGTTAATCTGCATCGCTCATCAATTTTGCTCCCATTACTTGGGGAGTCCGAAGGCCTTTGTCATTTCTTGCATCTGCCAGTCGGTCATGCCTTCTGGCTCGAAGCCCATGCTTTTCGCTGTCATGTAAATCTGTGCTGCCTTGTTCAGCACATCCACTTGGTCGAATGCCGACATGATGTCGGTGTCCACGGCAAACACGCCGTGTTTCTCCCACATCACTACGTCGTAACCCTCTTCGATGGCATCGATGGTTTCCACAGCCAGTGCTACGCTCGACGGCAACATATAGCGCACAATGCCCAGCCCCAGCGGACAGAACGCCTTTGTTTCGGGTATCATCGACCACAGCAGCCGTGTCAGCACGTCTTTTTCTAAAAAAGGGCGGTGGTGTGTCATTGCCACTAGCTCTATCGGGTGCGTATGCAGCGATGCCTTGTGGTTCGATCCTTTGGCAAGCA
>CAZTVH010000278.1:0-2802 GCA_964616965.1 uncultured Bacteroidaceae bacterium
TTCCCGTCGGCGGTGAGAGTAGGCAGATATTCATCGTCAGGGCTGTTGATGTTGGCACCCATATTCTCGGGAGTGAACGGCACGGGGTTTGCCATTGCCTGACGGCGGAAGGCGATACACTCCAAGTCGTACTGTGCCGAAGCACCCCACTTCTTATGTTTGCCTTTGTCGTAGCGGAGGAACGCCCGCAGCTGCTCCTCTGCAAGCCCGAGGCTGTCGTGATCCATATACCATGCTGCCATCGTCAGCCGCACCTCAGCAAACGAAGGCTCCGCCTTTAGTGCTTTCTCAAAATGGTCGAAAGCCTTAGCTGGATTGCTCGACAGCAACTGCTGCCCCTTCTCAAACTCGCTGACAGCCTTCTTATTGTCAACGGTATACTGAGCCTTAGCCACAGGAGCCAAAGCCAGCATCAAGAGGATAAAATATACAAATTTCAGTTTCATTACATGGATAACGCTTGTCGGGCATTTTTATTGTGTACTCTATCTATGCTGAGAGAAGAAATAGTCCGCCATAAATTGGCTATTCTGTTGCACCAATTCACGTCCGTGTTCATAGCCTTTCAGGCTATTGAGGGCAGCATCGGGTAGATAGTTGTTGTCAAGTAACGTGCATAGTGCAGAATAGTCCATGTCATCGGGATTGACAATTAGGTTCAGTGCATTCTTTTGGGCGTATTCTTGGTCATAGTATGGGTTATAAGATGCCTTGATAGCAGGAATGGCTAGTGTAATGGTGAGCAATCCTGCCTCTGAGTCAGACATAAAGGCTGCCATCCCGCTTTCAGCATTTTGAAAAAGGTGCTGTTCCATTGCCTTTCGGAATTCATCTGAGACCTTAGAACCCATTTTATTAATATGGAAATCCATAAACTCATCAATGCCCTTAACAAATACTATCGGCTTGCCTTCAGAGGCTTTTAAAAAGAGTTCGGCAGTGTATTTAATGTTATCCTGTTGCCGCTCTTCATTAGCTATGGTTTCTTTGTACTTCTCAAGATACTCTTCACCAGGATTTGTGAACATTGTCCCGAAATGATAGTTCTTGCCATTGAAGCCTACTATACAGCATGTGACGATTTTTGCCTTTGGCAGGTATTGTTTCAGCCAACGCGGGTCGAACGAGTCAATTTGTACTTTTATCTCGTTTTCGTTAAGTATGTCGCGTAACAACACTGTTTCTTCGTTGTAGGATACGATGCCGTAGGCACGACTCTGTTTTAGCGTGCCATCTACGTCCATCTTGTGACCAGTTGCTGCTGAAAGCCATTCGGCTGCTGTCAGAGCCAACAGATTCTGGCGGTCGAAAAAAGTGTGGGACAGCATTGAGTGGTATACCCTGATATTATCATATTCATCCTTTACCTTGTAGGGTTTGCTATCCTCAAAGCTAATACGCGTACTTAGTGAGAGATAGCTGTCGAGTGCAAACCACTCCATTACCTTGCGGGCCTGCCAATAGTCGTTTGCCAATGCCGGATTAGTCAGGAATGCTATCATCTCGTCCGTCTCAGGTGCTGTCTCATATTCCTCGTCGAAGATGTTGAATATGTCGTTCGCCGCCATTGCGATGCCTGGGTTCTCTGGATTGATTATTCTGTCAGAGTAGTGTGACTGTATGATATCCCATAGTAGCAGTTGTATGTCCTGCACATTGGGTTCTCCGGGGTAATAGACCGAGGTGTCGAAGAAAGGCAGCAACCTGTTGTAGCGGCTGCGACACACTGTATTCACCACACTCCAGAGGCCAGTGCCATTGCAGAGATCCTCGAACAAGGCCGTGATTCGCACAGCGGCATCGCGTATCCAGGCCGGCTCGTCAAGTACGGCATCTATACCATCGTTTTCCAGCACTGCCAGCACTCGGCTTGCCAGTTGGGAGTAATAGAAATCGGTCGACATGTCAGCATGTCCAGGATGTATTTCCTTCCAATCTTTTGGATATATTCTATTTTTCATGATTGTTATTGTATGTTTGTTACTTTAAAATGTCTTTTGCTGTGTGTTGTTTACGTTCTATGATATTATTGATTGTATTATTGGGGCAGGTCTGACAGTTTATTACTCTTGCTCGTAATAGTAAGAGTAGTCTATGCCTTTCATGAATATCTCGCGGTCATTGATACGGTCAGTCAATGCTTGTTTCAGCAAGGCTTTGATGCGGGTGGCATTCGTTACGCTTCGGTGCATGGCATCCAGATACTCCTTCTTGTCAATCTTGCTCCAGTCAACGCACATTTTCAGTTGTTTCTTGAAAATCAAGTCAAGCCAGATGCGTGTTGAACGTCCGTTCCCCTCCATAAAAGGGTGTGCCACATTCATTTCAACATACTTTTCTACAATCTCATCAAATGTGTTTTCTGGCATCAGTTCGATAGTCTTCAAGTTCTGCATCAGGTATTCCGCACGGCAGAAGATGGTGCCGCCTTTCGAGATGGTCTTGGTGCGTATCTTGCCAGCAAAGTCGTAGAGGCCACCAAAGAGGTAGGCGTGAATCTGTTGTAGGCATTCGACTGTGCCAGGTTTTATGCTGTCAAGCAAGCCGCTCTCCGCAAGTGTATATGCTTTCTTCTTGCTCTGTCCGTCTATGGTATTGTCACTATAAATAAACCAATTGAGGAAAGCGTTTGCGCGGTTGTTGGGATAGTTTTGAGCCAATGTCTGTACAGCATCGGCATCAAGGGCATCTGCGGCACGCTGTTTACCGTCTGGCGCCTGAAACTTGAACTGGTTAGTGACACTAACCAGTTGGATGCCTTCTTTGGCCATCTTGCCTTTCAGATATTTCCAATAGTTTCGA
>CAZTVH010000279.1:0-2771 GCA_964616965.1 uncultured Bacteroidaceae bacterium
AAAAAAGATGTATCTTTGCACTTTAAATAACAAGTGGTCAGACTCGCCAACGGGCATGGGACTGACCGTGGCTTCGCCGTGTACAACAGAGAGTTGAAAAGATGAACAGAACAAAGATTGCAGTTGCCGGAACGGGCTATGTAGGGCTTAGTATTGCCACCTTGCTGGCACAACACAACGACGTTACGGCAGTCGACATAGTGCAGGACCGTGTAGATATGGTCAACCGTCGGCATTCGCCTATACAGGACGACTACATCGAGCGTTTTTTTGCCGAAGACATGCGTTTGGCATCGGGCGAGGAGGCTGACGAAGGCTTCGTGCTGCGGCAGCCGCTGTCGCTGACGGCCACCACCGATTGGCGGCAGGGCTATGCCGGGGTCGAATATGTGGTGATAGCAGCCCCGACCAACTACGACAGTGCAAGGAACTTTTTCGACACCTCCGCCGTGGAGGACGTGATAGAGAAAGTGATGCAGGTGAACCCCAATACGGTGATGGTCATCAAGAGTACCATCCCAGTGGGGTATACGGCGAGTTTGAAGGCCAAGTACGGCGAGGGACTGAACATATTCTTTGCGCCGGAGTTTCTTCGCGAATCGAAGGCACTATACGACAACCTCTATCCCAGCCGCATAATAGTGGGCTACGACCACGGCAACGCGGTGCTCTGCGAGAAGGCTCCTCAGTTTGCCAGGCTGATTAAGTCTGGGGCACTGAGCCACGAGGTGCCCATGCTGGAGATGGGCAGCACCGAGGCGGAAGCCGTGAAACTGTTTGCCAACACCTACCTGGCACTGCGTGTCAGCTACTTCAACGAGTTGGACACCTACGCCGAGATGAAGGGGTTGGACACGCAGCAGATTATTGAGGGCGTGTGCCTAGACCCCCGCATCGGCACCCACTACAACAACCCCTCCTTTGGCTATGGCGGCTACTGCCTGCCCAAAGACACCAAACAGCTGTTGGCAAACTATACCGATGTGCCGCAGGACCTTATACGCGCCATCGTGGAGAGCAACAAGACGCGCAAGGATTTCATTGCCGACCAAGTGCTGAAGAAGGCAGGCTACTATACCTACTACCACGACAATAACAATTGGGACCGCACGCAGGAGCGGGAGTGCGTCATCGGGGTATACCGCCTGACCATGAAAAGCAACAGCGACAACTTCCGCCAAAGCAGCATACAGGGAGTGATGAAACGTGTGAAGGCCAAGGGAGCCACGGTGATAGTCTACGAGCCCACGCTCCCCGACGGCAGCACATTCTTTGGCAGCCTGGTTGTCAACGACCTTGCAAAGTTCAAGCGGCAGTCGCACGCCATCATAGCCAACCGTTATGATGCCTGTCTCGACGACGGGAAAGAGAAAGTGTACACACGCGACATATTCAAACGAGACTAATCCCATTCTCAACTGCACAATGGTTTTTACCCCTGACAAAATACGATCGCAAGTGTCGCTCCTACAGGATTTCTTGAAGGAGCAGGTCACAGGCGACTATGCATATCTTGATGTCCCTGCCTATCTGAACGTGGGCGACTGGCTGATAGCTGCCGGGGCATGGCAATTGTTGAAAGAACTGCCTTATCGGTGCCTGAAACGGGCCAGCGTGCGTGTGTTCGACTACCAATTGCCCGAAGGCTGTGTCATTCTGCTGCAAGGCGGAGGCAATTTTGGCGACCTCTATCCCGGAGCCAACTGGTTCAGGAACGAGGTGGTCAAGCATTTCCCCAACCATAAAATCGTCTTCCTTCCCCAGACCCTATACTATAACGACGAAAGCCGCATTGCCGTCGATGCAAAAGTCTGCGCGATGCACCCAAACCTGCATATCTGTGCTAGAGACACTCGGTCGTACAACCTGTTGAAGACACATTTCGCAAACAACCACCTATACCTGTTGCCCGACACGGCCCTGGGGCTATATGGCACGCTGAAAACCTATGGACAGAGAACGCACATTCCGAAGCGAAGCCTCCTCCTCCAGCGAAACGACAAGGAGAACGGCTCGGCATGGCGTGTGGAAGCCACCGATGTAAAGGATTGGAACGAGATTTTGAAGGAAATACACTTCATGCCGTTTGTATCGGCATATAAGGCCATATTCAAGGTGTCGAAAAGGTTCGACAGTCAGGCGGTGCGCAATGTGAGCGACCTGTTTTTGTGCAAGTGCATGTACCCCGTGTTGGTGAAGCGCATCAATCGTTATTTTCTTCGTTTCGACCAGATATATACCACGCGGCTGCACGGGCTTATATTGGCCAGTATGCTCCATATGCCGTTGGCTTGGCACGACAACAGCTACGGCAAGCTGTCGGAATATGTGGACACATGGTTTGCCCCCCTTAACCCCTAAAAACAAAACTGATGGCTTGGTATGTATTACGGTGCCCGCCGGGCAAGGAGATAGAGCAACAAAAACTGATTCAGACTCGGTTTGGCGTGGAATGCTTCATTCCGATAGAAAAGGTCAGGCAGCGCGATAGGCACGGACGGTTTGTGTGGGTGCAGCGTTGTGTGCTGTCGAGCTATCTGTTTGTGAACACCGACAAAGACACCTTCTATTCCATTTACAAAGGCAACTATGTGTTGCATCCGATGAGGCACAAGGTTGACGAACTGTGGACACCCATCATCGTGCCCGACCGCGACATGTCCAGCTTCATCCGCGTCTCAGGCAGCCATGAGGAACGGATTCTATACCTCGACCCGGCCAAGCTCAATTTCAAGAAGGGCGACAAGGTGAGGGTGATAGGCGGCCCCATG
>CAZTVH010000280.1:0-1443 GCA_964616965.1 uncultured Bacteroidaceae bacterium
TCGGGACCCACCACCCCTAAGAAAAAAGGGCGTCCGCGAAAGAACGGATAGCCCCCATAGCTTGTGAAGTGAGGAGCAAGGGCTAAGAACTAAGAGATGGCTGCCGCCATCCATCTTAGTTTTTAGCCCGTGTTTTTTATTTCACAACATCTTTTTCGTAGAAGTGCATCTCGGTGAGATATTGATAGACGGGTTCGGTGAGGAGGTATCGCACGTCGTGCCCCTGGCGTATCTGCTCGCGGATGTAGGTGGACGAGATGTCCATCATGGGCACGTCGACGATGGTGACGTTGGGATGCGAGGCGTGGGGACAGTTCTCGTAGCCGGGGCGCGGATAGACGTATATAGGGTAGTGTTCGAGGATGTACTCCCAGTTGCGCCAGCGTTCGAGGGTGGCGAGGTTGTCCGACCCCATGATGAGGCTGAACTGCTTGTCGCGGTACTGCTCGCCGAGGTGGGCCAGCGTGAGGACGGTGTAGGACGGGATGGGGAGGTGGAACTCGACATCGCAGGCGCGCATGTGGTAGTTGTCGTGGACGGCACGGCGCACCATTTCGAGCCGCTGTTGGTCGGCGAGGAGGGTGCGGCGCTCCTTGAGGGGGTTATGGGGTGAGACAACGTACCAGACCTCGTCGAGGGTGCTGTGCGCCAGCATGGCACTGCCGATGATTAGGTGTCCGACGTGGATGGGGTTGAACGAGCCGAAGAAAAGACCGATGTTTCTCATAAGACAAAAAATGAGAATTGAGAATTGGGAATTGAGAATTAGGCTACCGCACCACTAATTCTCAATTCCCAATTCTCAATTCTCAACTCGATTAGTAGTATTTGTATTTGCTGATAATCTGTATGTGGCGGAGATGGTTGCCCTTGAAGGTGTAGATTTCGCCCACCTCGGCGGCCCCGGCAATGACTTTGAGGACGTTAATCTCGTTGGTGTAGGACTTGGGGTAGCTCTTGAATACCACTTTGAATACATCCTCTTTCGTCATGCCTACGCGCACCCCGTTGTCGAGGACCACGGCGCTGTCGGTTATCTTGGCGTAAATCATTTCCAGTTTGTCGGTCCAGATGCTGCGATAGACGTTGATGTTGGTGCCATCGAGACGCTTGAGGGTGTTGACGGCCACGGTCATGGTATCGTAGAAACGCTTGTAGCCGCTCTCCCGGTACCAAAGGAGCTGGTTGTTGGTGATAAACTGCTCCACGGTGCTCCACTTGCCCAACGGGTAGATGGGATAGTCGGACAAAGAGAAGACAGTCATGGTGTCGGCATAGACTTTTACGTCTTTCACCTGATATTCGGGACGGGCATAGGCGAGCATACGGACAGCCTTTGCCTTAGAACTAACCTGCTGTGCATTAGCCACAACAGCAACTAGCAGAAGGGTTGCTACGAGAAGTGTTTTCTTCATTTTGTTATCAAATTTCGAAATGCAAAGG
>CAZTVH010000280.1:1453-2742 GCA_964616965.1 uncultured Bacteroidaceae bacterium
ACGCATTTTTTAGCACATAACGAGAAAAAACATTATTTATTATTGCCGGGAAGAAAAAACTAGCGTATGAACAGCTGGCGTGTGGCTACGCCGGTGGTGGTGGTGACGCGGACCAGATAGATGCCGGCGGGGAGGTGGCGAACGCTGATGGGGTGGATGGTGGTGCCGCTGACGGTCTGGCTCGTGAGCTGACGGCCTGCGACATCGAGGAGGTCGATTTGGCAAGCATTGGCCTCATGGCTGGCGGGCAGTTCCACCATCACCATGTCGTGGGCGGGGTTGGGAAAGAGGCGCAAGGTGCAGCCGTCGGACACTTCGCCTATGCCGAGGGAGCGGTCGAGGTAGTCGCTCTGTGCGGCATTGAGGACGGGACAGTTGTTGACATCGGAGGGGTCGTAGTGCCAGACGATGGCGAGAAGGCGGCAGTAGCTGTAGACGAACCCATCGGGGAGGGTGTAGTCGACGGTGTAGGAGAAGCTGTTGTCGTTGGCCGCATCGACGGTGAGGGGGTCGCCCCACATGTTGGTGATGGCGGCACGGACGGTGCCCATGTGTACATAGTTGTACTGGGTTCCACGGTCGTTGTCGACCTGCCGGCCAATGATGCTGTCTTCGACCACAAAGACGATGAGGCGGGTGTCGGCATCGTATGAGTCATCGCCAAAGCGGCCTGTGACAGTGCCTGAGAGGTGGCGTGTGTCGGGATTGTAGGACACCTTGGGAGTGGAGACTTTGCAGGTGGTGGTGACAGACATGGCAGTTGCGACATAGTTGCGGACTTCGGACACCTGGCCGACGCTCATCACGGGAGCGGGGGTGGAGGCATTGAAGTGTGTGCGGTCGAACATGACGGCAGGGGCATAGGTGTTGCCCCCATAGAAACGGGTCATGGCAGTGGCAATGTCGTTGGTGAGGAAGTCGGTGCCAAAGCCTGCGTGGTGCTTGACCCAAATAACGTTGCTGTTGCCCGAAATAGCGGAGGCGATGCGGTCGGTACCACTGGGACACCAACGGCAGTCGACACCAGTGAACTGCTCAACAAGCACTTTGCGGGTGAAAGTCTGCTTGGAGCCCTGCGCCAAAGCAGCGTCAACGATTGTCAACGAAAGAACTAACAGAAGAAACTTTTTCATAATAAGAAAGATTTGATTGGGTACACATTATCATTTCGAGGTGCAAAGATACGCTTTTTTTCGCATATAACATTTTTTTTGATTTAAAAAGGTGTTTTTTGGAAAAAAATGTGTACCTTTGCATCTTGAATTGGCGACAAAAAAGATAAAAACAAT
>CAZTVH010000281.1:0-2739 GCA_964616965.1 uncultured Bacteroidaceae bacterium
AATATAATTGGCTGCCTGCGATAGGTGGTAGCCGTTGCGCGAGAAGGTGAAATCGAATTTCTTGGCGTGAATACCAAAGCCGACCGAGAAGCCCGAAAGGTTGAGGACATCGGCAGCCGTCATCTCCACCATCTGACGATAGCTGTAGCCCAGACGGGCGTAAACGGTCTGCTTGATGCTTAGTTCGATGCCCACATTCAAATGGCGGAACAGTTTGTCGGCAAAGCTGGCCACAGCCGTGGGTCCTGTCACCTCACCAGTGAAAGGGTCGGTGTGGGTGGTCGGGTTGAGCGGGTCGGAGTAGGTCAAATCCCATGTCTGTAGCTCGGTGAGCGCAAACATCAGTCGAAAAGGGGCATACTGCAGCTTGTAGCTGCCCGCCAGCGCAAGTTCGAAAGGCAGCCGCTCGGTGGTGCCGGCAAACGTGACTATCTGCGCCCCGATATTGCGCCCCATAAAGGTTGCCGAAAAGGACTTGTCTAGCGACATATAGGTGGCTGCCAAGTCGATGCCGAAAGCAAAGGCTGTGTACTGCTCATATTGCGACAGCAGTGGCTTGAAATTGGCACCAATGGTTACATGTTCGTCAATGGCCCGACCCCAGCCGATGGAAAACATATAGTCGGCGGCGGTAAAGGTGCCTGTCGGGGTGTCGTTCTCGTCGTAGCTGTCGAACCGCCCGTAGCTGTCGAACATCAGCCCGAAGGTGAACGCACCCAGATGTTTGAAACTATGGCTATACGCCACCGAACCGAAATTGGCTCCCGCAAAGATGTTCATAAACCCTACCGCCATCCGTCCAGATAGACGGTCGTCGACAAGCGAAGGGTTTCCGATGGCAAGCGTCAGGTCGTCATCGTAAAGCGACAGGAAGTCGAACCCCACGCCTGCGGAACGGGCCGAAGCCGGCATATCTAACACGGCATAAGAGGCACTCCCCGCCACCTGGGCCTTTACGGAATTGAGATGTGAGAATTGAAAATTGAAGATTATGGCGCATATTACTATACGCCATAATCCTCCATTATCTATTAGAACCTTATGCTTCATTGGAAAGTAAAAACTAAAAAAGTTTGTAGCGACAAGTTTTAGTTTTTACCTTTTAGTCTTTACTTTATCACTCTAACGCTTCTTATTACGTTCGTGACGCATGAGGTGGCTGGGTTCGAGAGCCATGCGGTCGGTCTCCAACAGCGATGCCACGCCTTCGTCCACGCGACGTTTTGCCTCACAGGCCTCGCAGTGGCACTCCTCATGGTACTCGCGCGGCTCGGTATAGGTGGTTATCACGCCCTCGAAATTGCGCAGGATGACTTTGTCGGGGCTCTGCGAGATGACATACTGGGGCATCACAGGTGTCTTGCCACCACCGCCGGGAGCGTCGACCACGAAGGTGGGAACAGCGTAGCCACTGGTATGGCCGCGCAGGTTCTCGATAATCTCGATACCCTTGCTGACAGGCGTGCGGAAATGCTCCAAGCCCATCGACAAGTCGCACTGATATATATAGTACGGGCGCACGCGATTGCGCACCAGCTCATGCATCAGTTTCTTCATCACATGCACGCAGTCGTTCACACCGCGCAGCAACACCGTCTGGTTACCCAGCGGAATACCAGCGTTGGCCAACTTGGCCACGGCGGCCTGTGCCTCAGGGGTCATCTCGTTGGGGTGGTTGAAGTGGGTGTTGAGCCAAATGGGGTGGTATTTCTTCAGCATATTGCAGAGGTCGTCGGTGATACGCTGCGGGCACACCACGGGAGTACGGCTGCCAATACGCACAATCTCCACATGCGGAATGGCACGCAGACGCTGGATGATGTATTCTAACTTCTTGTCGCTCACCATCAGTGCGTCGCCGCCACTCAGCAGCACGTCGCGCACTTCGGGAGTCTTCTCGATATATGCCAAGCACTTCTCAATACGATCCACGGGCGACTCGTCGTCCTTCTGTCCTGCAAAGCGACGGCGGGTGCAGTGGCGGCAATACATCGAGCACATGTCGGTGATAAGGAACAGCACACGGTCCGGATAGCGGTGAGTCAGTCCTGGAGCGGGCGAATCCTCGTCCTCATGGAGCGGGTCGTTGAGGTCGGCAGGGGCAATGTTGCATTCAGCACCCTGCGGGATAGCCTGACGGCGGATGGGGTCGTAAGGGTCGTTGGGGTCAATAAGGCTGAGGTAGTAAGGCGTGATGGCCATGCGGAACTTTGCCAACGCCTGCTTGATACCTTCGGCCTCATCGGGGGCAAAGGTGAAATACTGGCTCAGCTGCTCGTAGGTCTCGATGCGGTTTTTGACTTGCCATGTCCAATCGTTCCACTGCTCGTCAGTGACGTTCGGGAAGAGTTCTTTTCTACGGTTAACTTTCATATCTTTATTTATTATTTGTCCTTGGAGCCTGCGGGAGGGTCTCCCCTACCCGCAGGCTGATATAATGTCTGCCTAGTAATACTAGTATCACTAGAACTACTAGTATTGCTAGTCTCACTAGTTAGGCATAGAGCTCTTCAAAGATCTTACGCAGCTCGGGGCTCTCGCGGAGCTCCTGCAGGGTGAACTCGGCGTGGCCCTTGGTGTAGCCGTTGCCCATAATCATGTTCACGTCGCTGCCGATACCTTCGGCACCGAGGCTGGCCTTGGTGAAACTGGTGGCCATCGAGAAGAAGTAGACGATACCGTCATCCTTGGTGCAGAGCACGGCGGTCATCTCCTGGTCGGGAACGTTGACGCAGTTGA
>CAZTVH010000282.1:0-2720 GCA_964616965.1 uncultured Bacteroidaceae bacterium
CCCTCAGGCTCAAGACCTATGGGGTTGAGGTCGATGGTGCGCACTTCCTGTCCTGTGGCCAAGTCTACGACATGGAGCCAATAGTTGCCCGGGCTGTCGCCGTCGGGCAGATAGGCACGGCCACCCTTGATTTTGCTCCCCTGCGCCACACCGACACAGGTAATGGGGATGGTCTGCAGCACGTCGTTGTCGGTGAGATGGACTTCCGCCACATCCACTGATGGCAAGGCAAACCTTTTCAAATAAAGCGTCCCACCCCTTTTGCCTCCATACGCGTAGATATAGCCCTTTTCGGCATCCACACACCAGTCTTGGGCTATGGGGAAGCAATCGCTGTCGTAAAAGATACGCTGCACGAGGACAGAGCTGTCGGGCAACAGACGCGTGACGTAACATGCCTTATCGCCATAGCACCCCGACACATAGAGCAGCGGAAACGAGTCTCCCCTTTCGTAACGGCTGGGGCCAAACGAGGCATTGTTGCAATGTGAGCTGTTGGCAGCAAGGGGATAGGCCGAACGGCAGGTGTGCCTCCGCATGTCCAGCACCAAGCACTGCCCACCGTGGCGCAACGCCACCGCACAATGGCCATGAACGGCAAGCCCCTGCATAGAGCCTTGCAGCCGCACACCGTCAGGCACCCACTCGCCAAGGTTGCCAACCACCAAACGCTGTCCCACAGCCGACACCGACACCAAAAGACAAAAACTAAAAACTAAAAAGTATGCTCTGTACGACATCACTTTTTAGTTTTTAGTTTTCACTTAATAGTTCGACCTAGAAGGTATAGTTAAAGCCTACACGCACCCAGTTGCGCCCTGTGGGGCTGAGCAGATTGGAGCCGTTGACCCCAAAGCCGAGGTCGGTGGTAGTGGTGGTGACGGTAGTGGTGATACGGCTGGCAAGAGTGGGGGTTCCCGACGTGTAGATATACTCGTCCAGAATATCAGTATTGATATGGGTGGTTTTATCGAAGGTGAACGCCAGCACGTCGAGATAGAGGTCGATATAGCAGTGGGGCGACAGCTGCCAGCTGAGGCCGGGCGTAATCTTGGCACCCAGCGAACTGGCAGAGTCCAAGATATGGTAGGTGGTGTCGATAGTGTTGTGCATCTCGTAGCAGTACCAGTCGACAAAGTCGTGTCGGACAGGCTGGAATGTGCGGGTATAGTAGCCCGTCAGTTCCAAGAAGAATGCTGCGTCGCCAAGCTGGATAATTTCGTAGCGCAAGTAGGGGGAGATGGTGAAGGACGAGCGGCGTTGGACATACCAGCCTTCATAATCCGTGTTAGGAGCACCGGGGTTGAGCGGGTTGTTATGCACCGGCAATATGCGGTTCAGGTTGAACTCGCTGGCCGACATATCGCTACGGAGTCGGCTCCAGGCAAAACTGGCGGCCAAACCCATCTGGAGGCGTCCTATCTGGTAGCCAAACTTGAAACCGGCTGTGGCGTAGAGCGGATTGTCGTGCGTGAGCGTGTCGGTAGGCACGGCATAAGTGGTATCGTTGCCCGTGAACATACTGGCACCCGTATATGTGGCATCGGGCGTAGAGGAGCCAAAGGCATACGAGCCACCCAGCTGCGCACTGACCACAAACTGTGCATTGGCCATGCCCACGAACGCTATCAGACCTATGGTGAGAAGTATCTTTTTCATAATCGAGTGTTGTGAACCTTTTATATTAGAATTGAACGTTGGAATCTGGCTGCTACACCCTTGGTTTTAGTCCTTCTAGCAAGCCACGTTTAACTTTATTAGAAGGTGAAGTTAAATCCAACACGCACCCAGTTGTTTCTGCCCAGCTCGGTGAGCAGGGGCGTTCCCGTCAGTCCACCGCCCAACTGGGTATCTTCGATAGTGGTAATGGTCGATACCACATCGGTCTGCAACTGCATGACGGTTCCCACGGCTGTCATTCTGAAATTGTAGTCATTGTCCATACGCACTGTGGTCGACTTGGTATAGGCCAACGACAGGAAGTCGAGGTAGAGGTCGATGCCGCAGTTGTTGGTCAGCTGCCAGCTAAGACCCGGCACCACGCTGACACCCAAGGTCGTGGTGACCATCGGGCGCGAGAATGTGGAGTCGAGGTTCAGTGACCAGTGCACACCAGCATTGACATTCGACTCCCACGCATGGATGGTAGGGCTGTTGGAACGAGAGTAAAAGAGGTCCAACTCGGCAAATATGGATACATCACCTGCCTTAATGACATCGTAGCGGAAATAGGGTGCCACCGTGAACGACGAACCCTTTGTTTCCATTCCACCGATGGTTATTACCGAGGGGATACCATAGGTGACACCCTCATACACACCCACGATAGGAATGATGGTGGGGTCAAGTTTCTGGTTGCCGATGGTATACATACTATAGCTGCCCGCGATACCCGCCTGTGCCTTGCCAAACTTGTACCCAATTTTCAGTCCGCCGGTGAAGTTGGTATACTTTTCCATAGGCGTATCCACATTGAATGTAGTATCATACACAATGGTGACATGTTGATAGGTATTGACTGTTCCAGAGGACATGCTACCGCCGATATTGGCACTGATGACAAGCTGGGCATTGGCCGCAAAAGCCAAGACGACCAGGGCTAATGTAAGGACTATCTTTTTCATTTATAATTTTATATTGTTTTCAAAATAAAAGCATTCGCCTGTCCAACACTGGCTTTTTAGCCTAGTTTTGAACATGCAAAAATACAACTTTTTTTT
>CAZTVH010000283.1:0-2718 GCA_964616965.1 uncultured Bacteroidaceae bacterium
TAAAAAGATGCAGATACTACTTGACTACCCTTGGTACTACATACTCTTCTGCCTGTTGGCGGGAGCGGCATATAGCTTCATACTCTACCGCAAAGCCCTCAAACAGCAAGACGACACACCTATGTCGTGGCGACTGCCGTTGGCACTGCTGCGGTTTGTCACCGTCGCCCTTATCGCCTTCCTGTTGCTGGCACCGTTGGTGAAACGCCATGTCAACACCCACGAGAAACCCATCATCGTGCTGGCACAGGATGTGAGCGAATCGGTGCAGCCTGTCGACCATAGGCTCTGGGACTTCGACAGCCCCCAGTTCGACATTGTGCGCGACAGCTTCGGCGACAAGACCACCGACATTGCCGCCGCCCTACAGGACATTGCCGACCGCTATGCGGGACGCAACTTGGGTGCCGTGGTGCTTGCCACGGACGGCATCTTTAACCAAGGTGCCAACCCCACTACCGCAGCCACATCGCTGGCTGTGCCCGTCTACACCGTGGCTCTTGGCGACACCACCCACCATCCCGATGCCACCATCGCCCATCTGCGCTACAACCACGTCGCCTACCTCGGCAACCAATTCCCGCTGGAAGTGACCATCCGTGCCCACCGTCTCAAGGGGCAGCGCGGCACCCTCACCGTCACTCACAATGGTCGCCGACTCCACACACAAGAGATAGCCTACACCGACAACACCTTCAGCACTACCGAGACCATCACCCTCGATGCCGACCGTGCCGGCTTGCAGAGCTACACCATCACCCTCACGGGTGCCACCACTGTCTCGCGCACCATCGCCGTCGAGGTCATCGACGGCCACCAAAAGATAGCCCTCGTAGCGGCCGCACCGCATCCCGACATTGCGGCCCTGCGCCATGCTATCGAAAAGACCCCTAACTATCAGATAGAGCTTATAGAGAAAGCAGACTTCCCCAATCGCAAATTGGGCGAATACTCCTTGCTTATTCTGCACAACCTGCCCGACGGTCGGTTCCAACTACCCCCTGCCGCCCTACAGATTCCCACCATCTTTGTCGTCGGCACACAGACCGACCTAGGCCGCTTCAACGCCCTGCACAGCGGACTGGAGATTGTGGCCAAAGCCCGCAAGAGCGACGAGGTGACCGCTGCCCGCAACGGTGCCTTTGCCCTCTTCAACTTCGACGAGGATGCCAGCCAACGCATCGAGCAGCTACCTCCCCTCACCGCCCCCTTCGGCACCTACCGCCCTGCCGCCAACTTGCAGTCACTTTTTACTGCCAAGATAGGCAATGTGGCTAGCGACCGCCCCATGATAGCCTTCTGCCAACAGGAGGGCATACGACGCGCTTTCGTTATAGGCGAAGGTATGTGGCGATGGCGGCTACAGGATTACCAGATGACTGGCAGCCACAACGACTTTGACCAACTGGTAGAGAAGATGGTGGTCTACACCTCGCTACAGACCAACAAAGAACGCCTGCACGTCACCACCCGACACATCTACCGTCTGGGAGAGAACGTGGTCATTGAGGCGGAACTATACGACGACAACTACGAGCCTGTCAACACCCCCGAGTTTAACCTTGAGCTTCGTTCCGACCTCCAATCCTCAGCCCAGCAGTATGCCTTCAACCGCTCCGGCAACGGCTACTCCCTGCCTTTGGGTACCCTTGAGCCAGGACAATACGCCTACACCGCCAGTACCACCCTGGCAGGCAAACGCTACACCACCTCGGGCAATTTCATCGTCGAAGACATCAACCTCGAGCAAGTCAACCATGTCGCCGACCATGCCCTGCTCAACACTATCGCCCAAACCACAGGCGCGCAGATGCTCTACCCCGACCAGCTCGACCAACTGCCCCAGCTGCTTGCCGAACGCGACGACCTCAAATCCGTCGTCTATGCCCACACCCGCTACACCGAACTGCTCAACCTCCCCCTCCTCTTCATCCTCATCGTGCTGCTCCTCGCCGCCGAATGGGCACTGCGGAAACTTAAAGGTGTAAACTAAAAAGACATCAATTTCAATTTTAAATAAACACACAATCAACAAATTTTAGTTTCTACCTTTTAGTTTCAAATGAAGTCCTTCCTCCGCGACTCTGGCACCCTGCTTTCCGGCAGCCTTATTGCCCAAGGCATTGCATTCTTGGCATACCTTGTGTTGGGAAGGCTTTTCACCCCTGACGACTTCGGTCTCTACAACATCTTCTACAGCTATATCGAGGTGCTCATCATCCTCTCCACCTGCAAGTACGAACTCGCCATCGTCATTGCCGACAGCGACGACCAAGCCGCTGCCCTCACCCGTCTCACCTTACGCCTCAACGCTCTGTTCTCCTCCCTACTACTCCTCATCGCGCTGCTACTTGCCCTCTTCCACGTCACTCCCTCCTCTCTCCCACCCCAGCTCTACCTGCTCATCCCACCGATGGTCTTCTTCTGTGGCACTACACGCGTCTACACCTTCCTCTTCAACCGCTACAAACACTACCGCCAGATAGCCACCTCCGAAGTGGTCACCTCGCTTGGCGGCACGCTGCTCAAGATACTCTTCGGCCTGCTCAACAGCGCGATGCAACTATTCCACACCCTCGGCCTACCCCTCGGCACCATCCTCGGCAAAGTGGCCGGTAATATCTACTACCGCTTGAAAATTGAAAAGTTAAAATTGAAAATCAAACATACCCCGGTCTTCGACCACCCCTCTAAAGAGGGGACGGGTGCGGTAGCCAA
>CAZTVH010000284.1:0-2709 GCA_964616965.1 uncultured Bacteroidaceae bacterium
CAATCATTGAGATATTATGGAACAGAAACTATTCGATACTAACGTACAATGGATTAAATACCAAGTCCTGATGGAGGTTATCCGCAGGGCATACGACGGCGGGCTGGAGAACGCCTACACTATCCCTCGCACCATCGCCCCAGGGCCCAAGGCTGAGACACGCTGCTGCATCCACAAGGAGCGGGCGGTGCTTATGGACCGTGTGCAGATGGCTATGGGAGGGGACAAGAGCAACCCCAATGTGGTGGAGGTACTCTACGAGGCTTGCGACGAATGCCCGGCTGGCGGCATGATTGTCACCGATGTGTGCCGTGGCTGCCTCATGCACTCGTGCAAGGAGGTGTGCCCCAAAGGAGCCATTACCATTGTGGACCACCGCTGCCATATCGACAAGACGAAATGCATCGAATGTGGCAAGTGCGCCACGACATGCCCCTATAGTGCCATTATTGCTCAGAAGCGGCCCTGCATCAAGATCTGCAAAGTGAAAGCTATCAGCATCAACGAGGAGGATAAAGCCGTTATCGACAACAACAAGTGCATTGCCTGCGGTGCCTGCATCGTCAGCTGCCCATTTGGTGCTATCAGCGATAAGAGTCTGGTCCTTGACATTATCAAGATGTTACAAGAGTCGGAAAACAACACCCGCTATCGTTGCTACGCTGTCATCGCGCCTGCCATTGTCAGCCAGTGCCGTTTTGGCCGCATCGAACAGGTCGTTACAGCCATCAAGAAGCTGGGCTTCCATCAGGTTGTTGAAGCGGCGTTGGGTGCCGATATCACTCTTTACAACGAGGCGAACGAATTCAAGGAGAAAGCCGAAACGAGCGAAAATCCCGTGATGACCACCTCGTGTTGTCCGGCCTTTGTGCGTTTTGTGGAGACGAACTTCCCTGAGCTGAAAGATGCCATTTCCTCGTCGGTGTCGCCTATGGTGATGACAGCCAAACTTATCAAACACAGCGACCCCACTGCCAAGGTGGTATTCATTGGTCCCTGTGCGGCTAAGAAAATGGAGTACACCCTTGAGAAAACAGGTGGCATGATTGATAGCGTGATGAGTTTCGAAGAGTTGCAGGCTTTCGTTGACGCACGGGGTATTGACACCACTCAGTGTGAGGACACCATTCTCGATAACGCCTCGTTCTATGGCCGTATTTTCGCTAAGAGCGGGGGTATAGCACTGGGCGTGGCCGACGTGGCCAAGTCGCTTGGTGTGGATGGGGTGAAGCCGTGTGTGATGAACGGTATCGACCAGTGCCGTCAGCATCTGACTCTGTTGCGCGCCAAGAAAGAGACGGCCAACTTCTTCGAGGGCATGGCCTGCGATGGCGGATGTGTCGGCGGTCCTCTCAGCATCACTCGCTCGCCACGCAATGTGTTCGATGTCGACAAGTACGGCAATTCCGCAAAGGAGAAGGACATCGACGGTTCCGTCAGATTGTACAAGATGACCATGAACGAATAATCACATTTAAACACTACATATTATGATTGAAAAAATTAGAAAAGACCTCGAAGCACTGGGCATCACCGGTGTGAAGGAGATTTATTACAATCCCTCATATGAGGACCTGTTCAAGATGGAGATGGACCCCAGCCTGACAGGCTACGACAAGGGTCAGCTCACCGAGTTGGATACCATCAATGTGATGACCGGCATCTACACCGGCCGTTCGCCCAAGGACAAATACATCGTCATGGACGAGGGCTCGAAGAACACCGTGTGGTGGAACACGCCTGAGTACCCCAACGACAACCACCCCATGAGCGAAGCAGTGTGGGCGCAGATGAAGGACCTTGCCAAGAAGGAGCTCTGTGGCAAGAATCTTTTTGTGGTCGATGCCTTTTGCGGTGCCAACAAGGACACCCGCATCGCCGTGCGTTTCATCATGGAGGTGGCATGGCAGGCCCACTTTGTGACCAACATGTTCATCAAGCCCACAGCCGAGGAACTGAAGGATTTCAAGCCCGGCTTCACCGTCTACACCGCCTCTAAGGCCAAGGTGGAGAACTACAAGGAGCTAGGCCTCAACAGCGAGACTTGTGTCGCTTTCAACGTCACCAGCCGTGAGCAGGTTATCCTGAACACCTGGTATGGCGGCGAGATGAAGAAAGGCATGTTCTCGATGATGAACTACTATCTGCCCCTGCAGGGCATAGCCTCGATGCACTGCTCCGCCAACACCGACATGCAGGGCAAGCACACGGCCATCTTCTTTGGCCTGAGCGGCACCGGCAAGACCACCTTGAGCACCGACCCGAAACGCCTGCTCATTGGCGACGACGAGCACGGCTGGGACGACGAGGGTGTCTTCAACTTCGAAGGCGGCTGCTATGCCAAGGTCATCAACCTCGACAAGGAGAGCGAACCCGACATCTACAACGCCATCAAGCGCAACGCCCTGCTGGAGAACGTCACCGTCGATGCCAATGGCAAGATTGACTTCAAGGACAAGAGCGTCACCGAAAACACCCGTTTGAGCTATCCTATCGACCACATCGAGAAGATTGTCCAGCCCATCTATGGCAAGAGTGCAGGCCCCGTGGCCGAGAACGTCATCTTCCTCAGTGCCGACGCTTTCGGTGTGCTGCCTCCCGTCAGCATTCTCACTGCCGACCAGTGCAAATACTACTTCCTTAGCGGCTTCACCGCCAAGTTGGCCGGCACCGAGCGCGGCATCACCGAGCCTACGCCGACCTTCAGCG
>CAZTVH010000285.1:0-2696 GCA_964616965.1 uncultured Bacteroidaceae bacterium
ATTAACGAATTCAGATTTCCAATTTTATTTTACACTGCCACCACCACCTTAGCATATCTTAGCACTTTGTCGTTCAGGTAGTAGCCCTTCTCCACCACATCCATGACCGTGCCTTTCTGTCCCTCTTCGGCAGCGGGGAACTGGGTAACGGCCTCATGCAGGTTCTCGTCAAACTTCTGTCCTTTTGCCTCTATGGGCTTGAGTCCTTTTTGTGAGAGGATATTCATCAGCTTGTTGAAAATCAACTGCACGCCCTCTTTGGCCGCATCCTCGTCGGCCATCGCCGAAAGGGCACGTTCCATGTCGTCCACCACCGGCAACACAGCTTTAATCATATCCTTGCTGCCGTTGATTATCAAGTCGGCCTTCTCCATATTGGTACGCTTGCGATAGTTCTCGTATTCCGAGTACAGACGCACATACTTGTCTTGTGCCTCAGCCAACTTTTCACCCATCGCCTGCAGTTTCTCTGTGCTGTCGTCGTGCCTCTCGCCACGTCTCTTATGGTCCCTCTTATGGCGCTTTTCTTTTGACGATTGCTCTGTTTCTGGCTGCTCTGCAGCGTTCTCTGTTGCCTGAGACGCTACCTCAGGCTGTTCGTTTTCTATCTTTTTTTCTTCTTGGCTCATAGTATTATATTTATTTATTATCCGAACATGGGCAAAGCATACCCTGTGCCAAACGTCGGTACCATGTCATTTTGTCACCACACAAAGACATCCATCGGCTCCTTAGGCCGCCTGTCGCCATACCAGTTGAAGTTCGCCAACTTCCGTTTCTCTACGGCTAATTTGTCTAGTGGATAGGTACTCATATCAGGTTTGCCGTATGTCACCACCCTGTCTGGTGCACGGTCGAGGAAATAGATGCGCATATCCGATCCCACACCCACATTCACTCCCACCAAGCTCTTTCGTCCGTTTGGGTCCTCCTCGACGATATGGTACACCATCTCAGCGTTACCCAGTATGTCGGCATAACTAGGCTCGCCATCGGTGAAATATACCACCATATCCCTACCCTTCACTTGGTTGAACTTTTCAGGGTCAATTTGTTCTATGCAGAAAGGGCTGCCATTCAGCCACGCTTGCTTGGCTCCCGCCGAGTCGAATTTCACCACAATCGTGTCCGCCGTGCTCTGATAATCCTCGTACCACAACACCGGCCCTTTGTACAGTCGCAGCAGCGAGTCGGGGGCAAAATAATATACCGAATCGCACATTGCTTGCGCATCCGTGCGGAATATCTTCACATGGTTATAGGCCCTGAGAGCATTAAACTGTCGTGCAGAATCGTTCGTCACCCAAATGCTGTCGGCATGAAGATATATCGTGTCTGGCACAGCCAGCGAGTCCTCCTCGTCGCGTGTCACCATGCGCACCAACGCACTATCTGTCACTAGCGATGTGTGTTCCTGTTGTCGAGTCTCTGCATAGCGGCTGGTGCTGATTATTTCGTTCACCGTGTCGATTAGCACCACATGGCCTATGGCAATGCCAAATTCCCTCTCTTCATAATAGTGCAACGTATCGCACGTCAGATGTTTCTCCCCGTTGTGCACCTCCGATGCCTTCACTGAATGGGCATAACGTAGGTCGGTGTTATATGTGCCCCACTCGCTATACATCGTTGTCGAATCGGTGTACACATGTGTCGGACTCCAAAACTCTGCCAGATGCGTCTCCGTGCAATAGGTCAGCGTGTCCGTCTCCAGCCTCATGTTAGAATCGTTCAGCACCACATTCTGATAAATGTCAAACACCTTGCTCTCTGAATTGTAATATCCAATATCGCTCACCAGACGCTTGTCCTGGTTCACTGTGATGCCCCATGTGTCATAAGAGGCTATCGATGAAAAACGGTCGTATGTCAGGTGGTCGCTTTTCAGCACCGTCTTGCCGTCCACCAGTCTCACCGTGTCGTCCCAAATATCCAGCACACGGTTCTCTCCGTCATAGAACAGCTGGTCGCCATAGATAGTTGTCGTATCTGTAATCTCAATCTTTACATTACCGAAGGCTGTCAGGTCGTTGCGCACCTGATTCAACAACGCTGAGTCGGCATACAATACCATACCGTCATGTTCAGCCCTCACCCGCTGATACAGAATCCATGTGTCTGCATCATTGGGGTCGCGGGTGCCCATGCCTGCTTCGTATGTGATAAGCTTCTGCGCCCCTGCTGGCAGCACAACAGTCAGCATAAGCGGCAAAAACACTCGATTAATGATATTTAGCCACATTCTGGTCTAATGAATTAAAAATACAAAAATACGAAATTTATTCCATTCCACAAAAATAAACAACTACACGCCCCACGGCAAACGCATTACGATTGTCGCAACAGCATGTGCTGTTTTGTGTTACACGCCCGCCACCCCCATTTTAGACTGGTGCGACGCTTGTGGCGTGTTATGCCCAAACCTTTTTCATTTCACTCCCCCACCACCAGCCGCTTGCTGGCTGTGCCAGCGGGGGTGTGCACCACCACCACATATACTCCATTCGCCCATTTCGACACGTCGAAGCCTGTCGCCGTCCCATGTACTATGCCCTTCTGCTCCAGCACCCGCTCGCCACGCATGTCGTACACCTCTATGCCATTGATGCCATACGACGACATCACCACCACGTTCCCGCTCGCCGGATTGGGCATCAGCCGCACATAGCGCGACAAGTCGCCCCCCTCTTCCGGCA
>CAZTVH010000286.1:0-2695 GCA_964616965.1 uncultured Bacteroidaceae bacterium
TTCAACTTTCAACTTTCAATTTTCAATCCTATGGTATTTTTCTGCCCAGCCGCACTGGTCTACCATTTGGTGCAAGGCAATGCCCCAGCCATGATTTCCTTCAATAAAAATGGGTCCGTCTTCGGTTATGGCCATGTCCCAGCCAATGGTCTTGAGGCCGTAGAATATGTTCATTGCCTTTGTACAGAGGTCGATGGTCTCGCTGTAGAACGGAATTTGGTAGCCTTCAAACACTGTTCCCGTGTCAGGATGTTGGGTTATCTTCCCATCGGAATTAGAAAAACCGTATTTGCGCACCCGTCCGTTTTCGTCCACGCTTATACATATGCCACCAAAATGCCAATTGCTATATTCAGAATTAGCACTTCCCATAATGCACATCACACCCAGCAGTTCAATTCCTTCAGTAGTCCGCGCCATTGTCACCCTTAGCGTATTCAGCACGTTTGGGAACAGTTTCTTCATTGCTTCATGCTGGTTCTCGACAAAGTGCTGGACTAGGTAGATGCCCGTTTTTACTTTCTCTCTAAAGTCGGCTATGCCTATCTCTGCCCCTTTGTGATACAGTTTCCCGTCTTTCACATATATTGACAGTATGCCCAATCCGCTGTAGCCCCTGATGGGTTTGCACAGAAGGTGGCAGTCGTTTTGTAGCAACGCCTCCATCGGAACGGGTGTTGCATAGTCTCCCTCAACAAAGAGATTGCCCTTGCATAACAAACCCCATGTTGCAGGAATGGGCATGTGGTTGTCGTGCATGATTATCGAGAAGAGACATTTGTCGCTTACCGTGATAGCATGGTTGATTCGCCACCCCGCGTTGATGGTGCCAAGCACTTTGAGATTGTATTCCTCTGTGATGTACTCCGACGGGTCGGTTCCCTTTCGGTCTAAGCCATACAGATAGTATTCCTCGATTCGGTGCCCGTGCTTGAAGGTATGCCTTATCTGGTCAATGGCAATTTCCACCTTAGACTTGTGTGGGCATTCGGGATAATACGACTTGGAGGAGTCGACTATTCTAGTGGGGTGTAGGATGAGGGTTTTAATCAAGCCGGCAGTGTTGCGGCATCTTTTAAGTAAAGGTTACGACATATTTGAAAGTTGAAAGTTGATAGTTTTACTTTATAGTTGATACTTTTTAGTTCAAAAAGTATTCGTCAAACACTTTCCTCGCCCCACCATTGTACGTCTGATGGAGTGAAATCTCCCAATTATCATTGCCTTCGATAAAGATGGGTCCGTCCTCGCCAATGGCTATATCCCAACCAATCGAATGCAAACCGGGCAACATCGAATGGTAATATACTGCCTGCTGCACTGCTTCTTGAAAATAAGGTATCTGGAAATCGGCAAAACGGATATGGCTGTCTGGATGCTCTTCCTCCTTATAGACTATCGTCCCATCGGCGGTCTTTCGCCCATGATTGGGTTTATAGAGCCCATAGCGTAACAAATAGCCCGTTTCCATATCAACCCTCACCACTAGTCCGCCTTGGGCAAAATTGTCAACAACGCTGTCGCCCGTTCCGATGCGTAGCGATGCCAGAATGGCGTGGACCTGCCTATCTTTAGGGCTACGTGCCGTCACCATCCGTATCGTGTTTACCGACGAGGGATGGAGACTGCTCATCGCCCGATGCTGCACGACGAAACTCTGAAACAGATACCTCCCCGACGAGCACCGCCTTCTCAAACCTTCCCCGTCGACTACCACCTCTCCTGTCGCCTCGGTGCCGCTCCGTTTAGCTTCCTTGTCCTGTATCGTCATCCTACCCTCCTTCACCTGCAAAACAAAGATACCCTCGCCACACTGCCCGTCGAGAGGCTTGCAAAAGAGTTTGGTATCCCCCAGCGCAAGAATGGCATCAGCGTTTGTCTTGGCCTTTGTACGGAAGTCATACAGGTCGCCATCCAACGTGTAAAACAGCGTGCCTGCCTCTTTAAGTCCTATGCCCTGTGTGAAGATGGCAAAATAGAACTTATCTCTCAATATACAGGAGCAATTGTGCCTGTCGGCACCATTCAGCTCTTCCCGTCGGCGCATAAAGGTGCTGTAATGCACAAACTCCCTTTGTTCCTTGGCGGTGCTTATGTCATAGCCATAGCAGTAGAAGAAAGTGTTGATTCGCCCATAGCGCAACACCTCTCCCACCTGATTCCAGAACTGGCTCCAATGCGAGCGTTGCTGCCCAGCTAGTTCAGGATAGTAGGTAGGTGAGGCGTAGAACTCGGGATGGAAAGGGAGTTTCAACAGTTGCAACGGTCTCACCCATAGCCAGAGGTACAGACCTCGAACTGGGCGGACGAGCTTCCGCATGATTATGCTCTTATTGCTCATTTGTAAAAGTATAGACTAGAAACTAAAGAATGTGTGAATGTGTGAATGTGTTAGTCCTTGGTGCATCTAAGACTCACGGATTTACGAATTAACACATTAACGAATTCTTTTTCAACTTCCAATTTTCTCCACCAAGGCGGCGGGGATGGCGGCAGTGGCTACGGCAATCA
Source organism: uncultured Bacteroidaceae bacterium (assembly GCA_964616965.1). Classification (GTDB taxonomy): domain Bacteria; phylum Bacteroidota; class Bacteroidia; order Bacteroidales; family P3; genus Colimorpha. The sequence continues at coordinate 2,512 of CAZTVH010000286.1, forward strand.
GGTTTTCTATCTGTATGACTACCCGCTTCTCGTGTTTGCCACCTATCTGCATAAAGGTGCCTTCCACTCCCGTCATGGGGCCGCCTATCACCCTCACCTTGTCGCCCTTCTTGAAGTTGAGCTTGGCGGGGTCGAGGTATAGAATCCGTTCCTCCTGGCTGCCTGAGACGCGGATGAAGCTGGA
>CAZTVH010000287.1:0-475 GCA_964616965.1 uncultured Bacteroidaceae bacterium
AATTTTCAATTCTCAATTCAAATTTCTCCCTACGGGTTGGGCGATAGTGCTGGCGGTGGTGCTGGTGTTCGGCACCTTTGTGGGTATGCGTGGCCGACTGAGCAAGAAGAGTCCTATCCGCGTGGGCACTGCCTACTTCTGCGGCAATGCTTTCCTCAACCAGCTGGGACTGAACCCCGTGTTCACCTTTGTCAAAAGCATCGAGGAGATGAACAAGAACGCCAACCAACCCCTGACCCTCATGGACGCGGAAGAGGCAAGACTGGTGTATGAAGAAGAGCGGGCAACACCTGTGGAAATAATTGAAAATGGACATACCCCGGTCTTCGACCACCCCTCTAAAGAGGGGACGGGTGCGGCAGCCAATTCTCAATTCTCAATTCTCAATTCTCAACTTCCTGAAGGCACCAACGTGGTGCTGGTCATCATGGAGTCGATGACTGTCGACAAAACGGGGCTTTTCAATCCACAGAAT
>CAZTVH010000287.1:495-2680 GCA_964616965.1 uncultured Bacteroidaceae bacterium
CCCTTGCCTCGACAGTCTTATGCGCCGAGGATTGGTGTTCACCCACTGCTATTCGGCAGGCATACACACCTACAACGGTATCTACTCCACCCTCTACTCCCACCCAGGCCTCTTGGCACGCCACACATTAAAGCATACTTTCATTCCCTCCATGTGCGGGCTGCCCCACCAGCTGCAGGCCAACGGCTACCAGACCACCTATATGATGACACACGACGAGGACTACGACAACATGCGCGGATTTCTCCACGCCAACGGGTTCGACAGTGTGATAGGGCAACATAGCTATCCCGCCGACGAATGGGTAGGCACATGGGGAGTGCCCGACCATGTCCTATTTGAACATGCTATCGCACACTGCACCAAGGTATCAGAACAGGGTCCATTCTTCACCACCATCATGACCTGCAGCGACCATGTGCCCTATATTCTGCCTGAGGACATCCCCTTCACCCCCCGCAGCAAGGCTATGGCAGACAAGATGACAGAATATGCCGACTGGTCTATCGGTCACTTCATGCAGCGGGCCGCCCAACAGCCTTGGTTCGACAGCACCCTCTTCGTCTTCATTGCCGACCACGGGGCGGCATCCTCTAGCCTCTACGACATTGCCCTCTCTTACCACCATGTGCCCATGCTCTTCTACTGTCCTAAACACATTGCCCCCCAGCGGTGCGACCGGCTGGCACTGCAACTCGACCTCTTCCCCACCCTTATGGGTATGCTGCCCTACGAGTACGACAACAATACCTTCGGGCTCGACCTCCTGCGCCAACGCCGCCAATACGCCTACTTCGGCAGCGACGACAAACTCAGCGTACTCGACACCGCCTATCTCTACGTCTGCCAAGTGGCAGAAAACATCGAGCACCTCTTCCACTACAGCGACTCCACCCCTGGCGACCAGTCCGCCCTGCATCCCGACATCACCGCTGCCATGCGCCGCAAAGTGTTCGGCATGGTGCAGCACTCCTACAACATGCTCGAGAACCGCACAACAAACTGCAAATAACTAAAGTAAGAACTAAGAAGGAAGACGGCAGCCAAATTTTCTATTCTCAATTTTCAATTCTCAATTCTACAAAGTGCATCTCTTTCTCTCCGACAACACCACCACCCCCTATGTCACCCTCCTGCCCGACGATTCGCGCCACTGCGTACGAGTGCTCCGCATGGCGGTAGGCGACGAGCTGTGGGTCACCTCAGGCGACGGCACTATGTGCCGCGCCCGCATCACCGACCCTGACGACAAAGGCTGCGAGGTGGAAATCATCGAACGCATAGAGGGGTACCAGCCCCGACCCTTCCATTTGCATGTGGCGGTGGCTCCCACCAAGAACAACGCACGGCTAGAATGGTTTGTGGAAAAGGCAGTTGAGATAGGCATCGACCGTATCACACCCATCATCTGCGACCACTCCGAGCGTCCATCACTCAAGACAGACCGGCTCGACAAGCTGGCACTCAGTGCCATGAAACAGTCGCTCCGTGCCCTGCGTCCCGTTATCGACACGCCTGTGAAGTTGGTCGACTTCCTCCATCAGCTAGGCGATGCCGACCCCAGCGTACAACGCTTTGTCTGCTATTGCTCTGGCGACGACCGCCATACCCTGCGCCAGCTCTATACCCCCGGCACCGATGCCCTCGTGCTCATCGGCCCCGAAGGCGACTTCAGCGACCGCGAGATTAGCACCGCCCTCCAGCAAGGCTTCCAGCCCGTCACATTGGGCGACAGCCGCCTGCGCACCGAAACCGCCGCCCTCTACGCCACCACAGTACTTAACTTCTTAAACTAAAAACTAAAAAGTAAAAACTAAAAAGTGTGGCAGCAAAATTTTTGAGGACTTCTAAAAATCACCTCGAAGAGGTGAGACTACTCATAACACGGTACAAGCCGAAGGCGCAGTGCCGTGACACTCAGACATCAGAGAACTGCATCCCGAAAGGATGCGACACACATACAGAATTTATAGAACCTATCTTTAGTTTTTAGTTTTTACCTTTTACCTTAACAATGTGGCAGCAAAATTTTAGTTTTTAGTTTTCACCTTTTACTTTCATATAGCATTCCATGAAAAAAATACTACTGATACTCCTAATTCTCAATTCTCAATTCTCAATTTTCAATTCTCTCAACGCCCAGACCCCCATCGCCCTGCTCAAATCCGGTGGTGGCGGCGACTGG
>CAZTVH010000288.1:0-2667 GCA_964616965.1 uncultured Bacteroidaceae bacterium
TCGACGAACACCGCGAGGCCGTGAAACTCGTCACCCCCATCCGCCTGCAGGCGTATGAACGTATGGCACTCTATCTCGAACGCATCAGCCCCGAAAGTCTGGTGTTGCGTTGCTACCAGCCCGGTATGGACACCAAGCTGCTGCAAGGCGTGATGACCAAGACCATTCGCGACGAATGGGAACACAACCTCAGCCAGCAGGTCTACATCTCTAGCGAGGCATGGCAGCGTATCCGTCAGGCCAAGGACGAGATGATGGGTGTCATCAACTCGGCCGCCATCACCATCCCTGAGGATGCCGACCCCACCCGTCTCGCCAGTGCCATCTTTGCCTCTACCACGGCAGGGCAGCTGCCTACCGCCACTGCTTTGGAATTCTTGAAGCAGGAGATGCGCGAACTGTAAAAAAACCTTCTGCGCCCCTTCCGAGACACCCCTTCCGTCGTCCGATGGCATGATTGCAAAAAGTTGGTGTTGTAGTAGTTGAATGTTAGATTTGGTCAGTTTGTTTTTTTTGTGTATTTTTGCATCCTCGTTATGAAGAAATATATCAGCAATATCATACTCGTTCTATTGGTCGCGCTTCCGCTTTTTTCAGTAGCACAAGACCGTCCCAACACAAGGCAAAACAAGGAGAAGCCGAAAATCTCCCCCTCTGACCAAAACATCAAAGTCACCAAGTTGAAGGTCAATACCACCGATTCGGCCGATGAGTTTTCGGGCGTAAATGTTGAAATTTACAGCCGGGGACAAAAGACCAAGAAGGAGACAAAAAAGGAGTCCAAGAAACAAGACGTAGGTGCCGTCGACGTGGCCGACGATGCCAAGAATAAGGCTCCCGCCCCCGAACCTTATATTTATGATGACCCCTCCCAACAATGGGAGGCAGACTATGTCGAACCACCAAACCGTGCCCTTGAACGTCCGGGCATGCCCGAAGACGGGTACGAAGCAGGTGTCGACCCGGTGGCTCCATACGTTGCCAATCCCCGTCAAGACGACCCTGGTGCAGATAGCGAAGACGACATCCTCTTGGCTGGCGACTCGTCGTTAGTACACACCCTCAAGATGGACATCTCCGATATGCAGCCCGTGGAAATCAAGCTTACCGACCCCGAAAATGGCAAATACTTTGTCTTCCCCACTCCCAGCTACGCCATCCCCACCTCCCATTTCGGCCCCCGTCGCCGCCGTTTCCACTATGGCCTGGATTTGGCCATGCACACAGGCGAGCCCATCTATGCCGCCTTCGACGGCGTGGTGCGCTTCTCCAAATACAACAGTTCCTACGGCCACCTCATCGTCATCCGTCACGACAACGGCTTGGAGACCTATTATGCCCATCTCTCCAAGCGCCATGTCACCCCTGGCACCCGTGTCAAGGCAGGCGAAGAAATCGGCCTCTGCGGCAACACGGGCCGCTCGCGTGGCAGCCATCTCCATTTCGAAATCCGTTACAACGGTAACGCCATCAACCCCGAAAACGTCATCAGCTGTGAAACCCGCACACTCATAACCCCCACATTGACGCTCACCCGCAACTCCTTCCGCAAGGTGGCAAAGCCCGGCCTCTCCAACACCTCCTCCTCCCGTTCTCATGCAGGCAACTACAGCAGCGACGGCAAGTACTACAAAGTGCGCACTGGCGACACCCTCAGCCGCATCGCCAAGCGCAACGGCACCACCATCAGCAAACTCTGCAAACTCAACGGTCTTAAAGAGTCTTCGGTGATACGCCCAGGCCAGAAACTTAGAATCCGCTGACATGCGTCTCGACATTCTCACCCTTTTCCCCAACATGATGTCTATGTTCTTTGAGGAGTCCATCCTCAAACGGGCACAGAACAAGGGCATTGTCGACATCCATTTCCACGACCTTCACGACTATTCCCTCACCCGTTACGGCAGTGTCGACGACTACCCCTACGGTGGCGGCGCGGGCATGGTCATGGCTGTCGAACCACTTGCCAACTGCATCGAAGGGCTGAAGGCACAGCGCACCTACGACGAAATCATCTACACCGCCCCCGACGGCGAGATGCTCTCCCAACCTATGGCCAATACCCTGTCGCTGCAGCACAACCTGATGATACTCTGCGGGCATTACAAAGGTGTCGACGAACGCATACGCGAACATTTCATCACCAAGGAAATCTCCATTGGCGACTATGTCCTCACTGGTGGCGAGCTGGCCGCTGCGGTCATCTGCGACACCGTGGTGCGCCTCATCCCCGGAGTCATTGGCGACGAGCAGTCCGCCCTCGGCGACTCGTTTCAGGACGGCCTTCTAGCTCCCCCCGAATACACCCGCCCGCCCGAATTCCGTGGCTGGCGTGTCCCCGACATCCTCCTCAGTGGCAACCATGCCAAGATAGAGCAATGGCGCTACGAGCAAGCCCTCCAGCGCACCAAAGAACGCCGCCCCGACCTCCTGAACAAAGAGTAAACAACCCACCCATAAACAACACCCCTATGACAGAATTCGAAAAATACGCCACCAAGCATTGTGGCATCAGTAGCACCACCTACGCCAAGTATACCTCTGCGATAAACAATTCGCTCACCCCCTACATCGTTGAGGAACGCCAACTCAACGTCGCCCAGATGGACGTTTTCAGCCGCTTGATGATGGACCGCATCATCTTCCTCGGCACCGCCATCGACGACT
>CAZTVH010000289.1:0-950 GCA_964616965.1 uncultured Bacteroidaceae bacterium
CCGCAGTGCTGACTACCGTCATGCTGTCATTAGCAAAATAAAGCCCGCCCGCCTCAGTGAGGTCGAAGCTCTGGCTACCGTTAATCTGCACGCGCACCTGCGCCTGCATGCAGCCACATCCTAAGACAAGGGCTGCTACAATCAGAAAAAGGTGTTTATTCATTAGATATGCATTTTAGTAAATAAATATTAGTAATATGTGCCAGTTTTAAAACTAAAATTGCATATATTGAAAAAGAAAGTCGTAAAAGATGGTCGGTTTCAAAACCGAGAGGGAATATATTATTCGTTCCGTTTTAGGTAGAACATATTGTTCTTGTAGTCGAAGATGATGTTGAAGTGTCTGAAGAAGTTGTTGCCGAGCAGGATGTCGCTATTAATATGTGATAAACCCATCCTGCGTCCCGGCAACTTCGCTACGGTGCGGCGATTGTCATCCATGTGACCAATCGGGAAATCCACACTGTCAACGGCTGAACCGATTTGGGACAGGATGAGCCACGCAAGCGAGGCGGTGTCTATCTGGCTGAAATGCTGGTCAACCCGTGTCAAGAACGCGGAATCGAAGGACGTACCGGCAGCGTTCCCCAAATCCAGAAACGCCCGTGCCGAAATGGGGCTTCCGTCCTTCAACTTGAACCCGTCCACCTTGATGCACCTGTATCGTTGACAGTCTTTCGAATTAGTGTATTCCATGGGAATTGCCATATACTGCCCTATCGTCTCCGGAAGGTGGTTGCTCAACACCATATATTTGTTCTGATAGTCTATCTCCACGACATATCGTTCAAAGACATCGCGGCCAATCGTGGCCTTGCTGGGTAATTTAAACACCAGCTCTGCCCATCGGGTTATGTTTATGGTATCCATGCGGAATGTAGTATGCCCGATTGTATAATAGAGACTGTCCATGGCGCAATGCTTGCGTTCGTCTGATATGGTTTTCCCAC
>CAZTVH010000289.1:960-2659 GCA_964616965.1 uncultured Bacteroidaceae bacterium
TATGACATATTGAGTTTTTCTGCCAAGTCGGGAGAAATATCCGAATGATAGCAGCCATTGTCAATTAAAACGGTGTCAATCTTCACCCCGTTTATCTCCATGCTACAATAGATACCGTTGCCGTAACTGTACATCCAATCCGTCTCGAAGATAATGGGGATGGTGTCCTCAAATGGAGGCTCGATTGCAGTTTTCTCCGCCGTCCCGCTCTTGCAGGCGGTCATCATTCCGAGTGCGCACACCATCGCACCGAGCAAAAAGATTTTCTTCATATTGTTGTACTTTTTTCGAGAAAAATGTTTTTTCCCCTATATAACGCAAATCCCTGCCGTTTATTGCCTCTGCCGTCTACATCGTGATTACACCTCAACAGCCGTGTCGGCGTTGTTGCCACGGATGCGGTCGACGATGAGGGCGATAGCACCGTCGCCGGTGACATTGCCTGCCGTGCCGAAGCTGTCCATGGCAATGTATATGGCTATCATCAGTCCCTGCATGTTGGAATCAAAGCCCAGCATGCTGCTTAAGAGCCCGAGGGCTGCCATGATGGCACCGCCGGGCACACCGGGGGCTGCGACCATGGTGATGCCCAACATCATGATGAAGCCTATGTAGGTGCCGAAGTCGCTAGGCAGCCCCATGCTGAGGGTGATGGCGTAGGCCACGGCGGTTATCTTGAGGATGCTGCAGGGCATGTGGATGGTGGCGCAGAGGGGGACGGTGAAGCTGGCGGTCTCTTCGCGCACACCGTTCTTGATGGCTTGTTGGAGGGTGACGGGGATGGTGGCAGCGGATGAGGCGGTGCCCAGTGCGGTGACGTAGGCGGGCAGCATGGTGACGAGAGCACGGAAGGGGTTCTTATGGGTGACAGAACCTGCCACGAGGAAGAGGAACACCAGCTCGGTGACGTGGAGCAGGAAGATGAAGCCTACAATCTTGAGGAAGGCTCCCAGCACGGCACCCACATGGCCTTCGGCTCCCATCTGCAGGAATATGCCGAAGATGTAGAGCGGCAGGCAAGGGATAATGACCTTGGTGATGACGGTGGTGATGATGTCGCGGAAGTCGACAAGGAATCCTCTCATGGTGGTGCCGGTAATGGTGGCAGTGGTGAGCCCTAGCATAAAGGCGATGACCAGTGCTGTGGTGACAGAGATGAAGGCGGGCATCTCGATGGTGAAGTAGGGGGTGAGGGTGTTGCTCATGTCCATATTGCCCAGGGCTGTGAGCCCATTGCCAAGGATATGCGGATAGGCAAAGTAACACGAGAAATAGGTGAACACACCCGACAGCACGGTGGAGCTATACGCTAACAACACGGTGATAAGCAGAAGCTTGCCTGCCCCTTTGCCGAGGTCGGCAATGCCGGGTGCCACCAGCCCGATAATGAGCAGTGGGATGAACATCCCGAGAAAGTTACTGAAAATGGAATTGAACGTGAGGAATACGCGCACAGCCCACCCTGGGAAAAAGAACGAACAGCCGATGCCGAGGGCTATGGCGATAAGTATTTTTGGGAGGATGCCTAGTTTCTTCATAAAGTTGAAAGTTGAGAGTTGAAAATTGAAAGTTGGCTACCGCCTTGGGAAAGTAAAAGGTAAAAACTAAAAAGTAGGCTGCCGCTTTCATTTGTCTAATCACTAAATATTTGTAAAAATAAATCAGTGTACAACTAGCATTGTGGCACTAATTGTACACT
>CAZTVH010000290.1:0-1249 GCA_964616965.1 uncultured Bacteroidaceae bacterium
TCCGGCGACTCGCCGGTTGCGTCAGCCTTGAATGTCTCTGACGACTCGCCGGTTATAGTTTTAGTTTCTCAAAGTTGCGACCATACACACCTTGTGCCTTCGACACCGAGATAAAGGCATCGGAGTCAATGCGGTGTATAATCTGCATCACATGGGGCTTGTCGGTCTTATGCACCATGATGATAAGCACTTGGCGCTGTTGGTGGCTGTAGCATCCTTCGCCATCCAACAGGGTGGCACCACGACCCACCTCGGTAGTCACCGTCTCGCCAATCTCCTTGTTCTTCGTCGAGAACACCATAATCTGGTACGACTGCTTGTTGCCGTCCAGCACCATATCTAGCACGTAGGTCATCGTTACCATCACGATATAGCCGAACACGATATTCTCAATCTTGTGCGACACAAAATAGGAGCAGCCCACAATCACAATGTCGAGATACATGATGACCTTGCCCGGCGATATGTTGTAGAACTTACTCACGATAAGGGCTATGATGTCCGTGCCGCCACTGTTACCGCCCATAGCAAAGGTAAGTCCGATACCGCCGCCGCACAATGCGCCGCCGATGATGGCACACATAAAGCCGCCAAACTGGTCCACGTCGAACAGCGTCTCCACATGCAGCACCTGCTGCCACAAGATGAAGCAGGCCGACGACATCACGATGCCGTAGATAGTGTTGGCACCAAACTTCGAGCCCAACACCCTAAAGCCTACTACCACCAATATGGCGTTAATAATCAAGTTCATCACACCGATAGGGAGATGCAGACCCACCGCATAATACAGCACCGACGAGATACCGCTCACCCCGCCACCCACAATCTTGGCAGGCAGCATCACTGCCGACCAAGCAAAGGTATAAATCAATATACCCAACGTGATAACCACATACGAAATAACAAGCTGTTTTTTGTTCTTAAAGATATGCATTTGACAGATTGAAAATTGAAAGTTGAAAATTGAGAAAAGTCGTTAATTCGTTAATTTGTTAATTCGTTAGTCATATGTTTCACACATTCACACGTTAACACATTCAAAAATTCGTTAATCTTTGATGCACCAAGGACTAACACATTAACACATTCACACAATAACACGTTCTTAAACGTCATTCACCGGCACCCCGTAGTCCCTTGCGCCGAAAATGGTTGAGCCGATGCGCACCAGCGTCGCGCCCTCCTCCATAGCTATCTGGTAGTCGTGCGACATGCCCATCGACACCTCCTTAAACTCTTCGTGTCC
>CAZTVH010000290.1:1259-2656 GCA_964616965.1 uncultured Bacteroidaceae bacterium
AAAGTACTTCGCCTTCAACTGCTCGAAATAGCCGTGCAGCGTGCGGAACTCCTGCCGCACCAACTCGAAGTTGTCCGTATTCGTCGCCATGCCCATCACACCCACTATACGGACGTGCTGCATTGAGGCAAACTCTGCCGACCCCAGCAGTTCCTCTGCCTCGCCCATATCCAAGCCGAACTTCGTCTCCTCCGTGGCGATATGGAACTGCAGCAGGCAGTCTATCACGCGGCCGTGCTTTTCAGCCTCCTTGTCCACCGCCTCCAGCAGATGCAGGCTGTCGATACTATGTATCAAGCTCACATACTCGGCGATATACTTGATTTTGTTAGTCTGCAAATGGCCAATGAAATGCCATTCGATATCCTGCGGCAGCACAGCGTGCTTGTCGCGCATTTCCAGTGCCTTGTTTTCACCAAACAACCGCTGGCCCGCGTCATACGCCTCCTGCAGCATCTCCACAGGCTTCGTCTTCGACACGGCCACCAGCCGCACTCCGTCGGCAAGGGTCGAACGCACCTTAGCAAGATTTTCTTTAATCATAGTACATTTAATGTTGATATGTTGACACGTTGATATGATGTGAGCCGTATAAACTTATCTACTTATCAACGGACAACAATTAATAACGCAAAATATATAATAATATTATTGCCGAACAATTTATTTTCTCCGTTCCAGCGAAAGAGAGGCCATCAGCACTGCCACCCTTACAATTACTTTTTCTAAAACATAGGCAACTTTCGCTCATTTTCTTTCTAAAACATAGGCAACTTTACGCCAAAATCTTTCTAAAACATAGGCAACATCGCTCCAAAACCATTCAAATTGTACCAGCCTAAAGTAGTTTGCATCCCAGTCCGGAGGGCTGGAACAGATATAGCCCAAGGCAACGCCTTGGGAACACAGTGTATATCCCATCCATGCAGCCTGTAGGGCTGCAACACCAACCAACATCGGCTCTGATGTCGCAGCCATACAGGCTGCTGGACGCTATCATCACCACTTTCGTATGGCGATGCCATACGCTATATCTGTCTGTGCCTTTCAAGCACTCCCGCCATCACAAATCGTGAAACGTAAATTCGCCCAATCAATGTGTCCGCCCTGCACCATAAGTCCCTGAAAAGGACATATGATTACAGGCTGGGGTGCCACCCCCCGCACCAATTATGCCATCATATTGAACCCCGAAAGGGCGACACATGATATTCTGTCGCCCCCTTCAGGGCTTTAGTTGTCCTTATCCCCTGCCTGTGTTCTATCGTCATCGATAGGATTTTGCATGTGTAGTCTATGCTATCACACGAAAAGATGGCTGGCGGGGCTGAGTAGCGCACTGCCGTGCGCGCCCCCGGCAGCCATTTTTCCCCTGCCCGTGCAAGTCGGGGCAAGGG
>CAZTVH010000291.1:0-2616 GCA_964616965.1 uncultured Bacteroidaceae bacterium
TTAGTTATTTCGATTGGTTTCACAACGTGATGATTTTGTAACCTATTTGACAATGGAGGCAGTCGTGCTGACTGCAATAGTTATTGTATAGCTGAATAAGTGCCTGACTTTGGGCGGCACTGTCGGCCTTGATGCCCAGTCCGGACCATTGGCGTATGATGTGGTTGTTTTCGGATGGCAGTTGCTGCAGGATGTCTATAGCCTGCTCTTTGTACTGCTGCAGGCCATGTTGGTTGCCATATTCAAACAGGAGTGGCACCCACGCATTGATAATGAGCACATCCACAAAATTGCTCCCCACTTGTTTGGTCTTGCCCTGCGAAGGCTTGTCGAACTGGAAGTGGTTGTCCCAATAGGGTGAGGCACTGACATTGAAGAACCGTTGCAGTTCTTTCGCATCAGTTGTTTCAAGCAGATGGCTGAACAGGTTGCGCGACTGGCATACCAACTGAGCAAACTGGCTGATGCGCAATGTGGGATAGCCGTATGGCCTCATACGGAAAAACTTCCACAAATGGCCCGCAACGGGGGTCAGCCCTGCCCCTTGCCGCAAGGCTTCGTAGTCCGACTGTAGCTGTCGAGGATAGTCGTCTGCAAAGAAGCCTTCCAACAAACCCGCCTGCCCCATCAGCAGGGCTTCGATACGTTGCGGACGGTCGCGCCACCGTGCCAATAGGTTCTGGTCGGTTGACTTGGCCAAAAGCTCGAAAGGGAAACTGTTGGCCTTGCCACCAAAATAGTGTGCCAACAGCCAATAGCAACACTGCTCCCAGTTGCCACGGCTTTCGTCTAGCAGCCGACGGACGGTGGCACACTTCTGCTCGATGCGCTCTGTGGTCAGCCGTTCAAGATAGGAATTGACTAGTGGTCTGGACACCTCGTTCAGATGGTCCATACAGGGGATGGCTCTAGGTTCTGGTGGGTCTATCAACGCATCGTAGTTTGCCCACACCGCATCAGGGATATATTTCGACAATTCCAAAGTGGGGAGTTGGTGACAATTCTGAAGGGTGATGGCTGTGTCGCTTTCATACACCACATGTAGCACCACATTGTCGTAGGCATGGTTTGTACTATGGCGATGGTTGTTCCAGTCCGAAGCCTTGACATGCACCTCCACATTTCCCGCCCAGAGGGTCTCCCCTATCCTTACATGCGCATCGAAGAAGTCGGGACCCGCATCGCGGTTCAGCATACCCGCACGTTCCACGACGACAGCTTGTCCATCAGTAGTGCACAAGTCTCCCTCCAGCAGCTGGTGCTGCCATACATACTGGAGGAAGGCTTCTGTCATCTTCATTGTCTCAGTGTGGATAATCCCAGTATCGCCAGGGGGCATTGTAACATGTCACCTGACGACCCGCAGGCTAGTTGAACAAATCTTTCATTTTATCGAAAAATCCACGTTCCTGTTTCGAGGGAGTGGGTTGGAAGTTTGGCGACTGGTCAAGTCTGGTGAGCAACTCCTTCTCTTCACGCGACAGGTTCTTCGGCACCCACACATTCACACTCACCAGCATATCGCCACGTCCATAGCCGTTCACCTGTGGCAGGCCCTTGCCTTTCAAACGCAACACTTTGCCCGAAGGCGTACCCGCGTCTATCTTCACCTTTACCTTACCCGACAGTGTGGGTATCTCGACACTGGCACCCATCGCAGCCTGCGCGAAGGTGATAAAAGCATTGTAATACAGATTGTTCTCCTGACGTTCAAACAGGTCGTGAGGCACTTCCTCTACAAGGATGATGAGGTCGCCGGGCACTCCGCCACGTGGCGCGGCATTGCCTTTGCCCGACATCGAAAGCTGCATCCCGTCCGAAACACCGGCCGGTATGTTGATGGTAATTATCTCTTCTGAACGCACGATGCCGTCACCATTACAGTCACGACATTTATCCTTGATAATGCGTCCTTCGCCACCACAATGGGGACACACACTTTGAGTCTGCATCTGTCCCAAAATAGTACGGCGCACCTCTGTCACCACCCCGCTGCCATGACAGTGGGGGCAAGTCTCATAGCTACCGTTGCGCGAACCCGTTCCGTTACACGTCTTGCAGGGCACATATTTCGACACCTTAATCTTCTTCTCACAGCCCTTATCAATCTCTTCCAGTGTCAGCTTTACCTTTATACGCAAGTTGGTGCCGCGCGTCGTGGCACGTCTGCCTTGCTGTCCACCACCGCCAAAACCACTAAACCCGCTGAATCTTCCACCGCCAAACAGGTCTCCAAATATATCGCCAAACTGCGAGAATATGTCGTTGATATTCATGCCACCCTCATATCCACCTGCACCACCCTCAAAAGCCGCATGACCAAACTGGTCGTAGCGAGCCTTCTTGTCGGGGTTGCTCAACACGTCGTATGCCTCTGCAGCCTCTTTGAACTTCTCCTCTGCCTCCTTGTCGCCGGGGTTGCGGTCGGGGTGGTACTGCAATGCCAACTTACGGTACGCCTTCTTCAACTCCTCTGGTGTGGCATTTTTGCCAACACCCAACACTTCATAATAATCTCTCTTTGCCATATTCTATATTGAATGTGTTAATGTGTTAATGTGTAACGCTCTAATATAATAAATGACTGATTTTTGCCAAACTGTCTCAATGTCGCGT
>CAZTVH010000292.1:0-2616 GCA_964616965.1 uncultured Bacteroidaceae bacterium
AATTATAGAGTTTGTTCCAGATAATAGAATTCTTAAAGCCTGTTGCCTCATTGGGCAGTTCATCTTCACTGATATCCTCCAAGAACTCGTTGAAGATGTTGTATAAAGCCACAAAGTAAAGGAACTCTGGGGCATTCTCCTTATATACGTTGCTGATATTGTCGATTACCTCTTCCGTCACCACCTGCATCCGTGCCGAGTCGTTCCATAGCTGGTTGAACAGGTCGATATAGGCTTTTGAGAATGGTGCATCGGCCTTTTGTATCATTGTATATGCAGTGTTGCCTTTCTCACAGCCAAGGTCAACGGAAGTAAAACCGTCCAAAGGAGAATAACTGGTGTCGTCAAGTGTGATAAACCCCATCATCTGCTCGTTGGTGCGGTTGGACTTGAAACAGACCTTTTGTCTTATCCAATCTGCACATTCACGTGCAATGGCTTTTTGCGTGAGTTCGTTGCGGAGCTTCACTTCAAACTCTGAACCATACAATGTACGTTCCCTATCCAGACGGGGAATATAGAATTCCCGCTGTTGCTTGGGCGTTTTTTCTGTCGTGAAAGTAGGTGAGGTAAAGATGAAACGTAATTCCTTAATGTCCTTTAGCACCTCCTTTAGTTCCTGATAGGCGTAGATGGAGAAACACGAGGCCGCTATTGAGAGACGGCTATCTGGCTTAATTTGCAGCATCAGGTCGTCTCGCAGAGTTTTATTTATGTTGTTGATTAGCTCCATCTTGGAAAAGGGAAGTTTAGTTACGTTCTACGTTTGAATGATATTGTCTTTCGGTGGCGGCACGGCGGATGAGGTCGAGCTGGTGCCAGAAGTCGGGGAAGGATTTGCTGACTTGCTCTGGCTCTTCAATCTTCATGTCGGGGAAGAGGAGGGTGAGTACGCCGAAGGCCATAGCTATGCGGTGGTCGGCATGGGTGCTGATGGAGGCGCAGGGGGTGAGGGGAGAAGGTGCAAGAAGGGGGAGGGCCGACTTATTCGGGGCTTCGGCCACTTCTTTGGGAAGGGGACGGGCTGGCGCAAGGCGTACCTCGGTGTCGGTCTGTATGATGGAGGCCCCCATCTTCTCTAGTTCTTGCTTGAGGGCGTTGATGCGGTCGGACTCTTTGATGCGCAGGTTTTTGATGCCCCGCAGGCGGGCTTTCATGCCCAGGGCGGCACAGCTTACCAGCACGGCGGGCAGCAGGTCGGGGCAGTCGATGAAGTTGTATTCGAACGTGTCGGGGTGGCGGCCAGTGCCTATGATGGCTATGGAGCGGGTGTTGGTGCGGTAGGGCGAGCGTAGCTCCTGAGTTTCGACACCCAGCTGGGCAAAGAGTTCTTTGACCACGCGGTCGCCTTGGGTGGAATGGCTGTAGGAGAGTCCCTTCATGCGTATCCTCAACCCTGGTACTAGGCAGGCTGCGGCATAGATGTAGGAGGCCGACGACCAGTCGGACTCGATGTTCACCACTTGTTTTTTGTGCCGGGTGTCGGGTTGGAGTGCTTCGACGCGGTAGACCCTCCGGTTGGGGCTGACGGAGTTTTTGATGCCTGCTTGGGTCAGCAGCGCGCAGGTCATTTCGATATAGGGGCGCGAGGCGGCACGGTCGGTGAGGGTGAGCGTCAGCCCGTTGGGCAGCATGCAGCCGATGAGCAGCATGGCCGATACATACTGGCTGCTCTCGTTGGGGTCAATCTCCGCCATGCGGTGCTGAGGGATGAAGCCCGTGATGTCGAGGGGCAGAAAGCCTTCTTCCTCGCTGCAGACGATGGTGCTGCCCATGCTGCGCAGGCATTGGATGAGGGGCAGCATGGGGCGTTGTTTGAGGCGGTCGTCGCCTGTGAGCCGCCATTGTCCGGGGGTGACGGCAAGCAGGGCAAGCATGAAACGGGCCACCGAGCCGGCGTTGTGGCAGTAGAAGAGGGTGGACGACCTGTGCCGCAGCTGGTTGAGCAGGGCGGACATCAACTGGGTGTCGTCGGCTTCTGACAGGTGTTTTAGCATGAAGGGCGACCCCATTATGTGGTTGAGAACCAGCCAGCGGTTGCTGAGGCTTTTGGAGGCAGGCAGGTCGATGTGTAGGTCGTTGGTCTTCATGGGTGTTTGGCTGTTGTTTGGCTGAAAGGTTTGTGCCAAAGGATTGGCGTGGTTCAGACTTCGATTCCGTACTCTTTGATTTTGCGGTAGAGGGTGCGCTCGGAGATGTGCAGCTCCTTGGCGGCGGCACCGCGTTTGCCGCCGTGACGTTTCAACGCCATGCAGATGGCCCGTTTTTCACGCTCTTCGAGGGCCAGAGGCTCTTCTTCCACCACCTCTGAGTCTTGGAAACTCTCGTCCAGGGGATGGGGAGTGTCGGTGTGCAGCACCTGCACTTCGTTGTCGGTGTGGTGCTGCGGGGTGTCGAGGTAGGGGTAGTTGTTGACGGGGGCTGGGGCAAATGATGCCACGTTGTGGTGCCCCTCCATAGTGGGGACTGGCATGCCTTGGGCCAGCTGGGTGACGGCTTGGCGAAGGTCGTTGATTTCGTTGCGCATCTCGCTAATCATCTGCCCCATGGAGAGGGCTTTGAGTAGCAACTCGGGGTCGGAGATGGCAGTGGTGCCTCCCCCCATGTTGCCGGACT
>CAZTVH010000293.1:0-2583 GCA_964616965.1 uncultured Bacteroidaceae bacterium
ACTCACCAAATTGCAAAAATACACATTTATTTTCAATTTTTAATTTTTAATCTTTATTTTTTGCGTATCTTTGCATTTTAAAGCACATAAACATGATAAAAATACTTTTCGTCTGTCACGGCAACATCTGCCGCAGTGTCACCGCCGAGTTTGTCTTTCGCCAAATGGCACAGGATGCGGGTGTCGGGCATCTCTTTGAAGTCGACTCTGCCGCTACCAGTCGCGAGGAGATTGGCAACCCCATATACCCTATGGCTTTGCGCACCCTCGAAGCCCACGGCATCATTGGTGCCAGCCATGCCGCCAGACAGGTGACACGGCACGACTATGACCATTTCGACCTTCTGGTGCTAATGGACGAGGAGAACCTCTATGGCATCCGTCGCATCATACCCCACGACCCCGACCACAAAATCAGCCTTCTTCTCGACCATACCGACCCCACCGACCGGGCCCACCACTGCCGCGATGTGGCCGATCCATGGTACACTCGCAATTTCGACCAAGCATGGGAGGACATCACCACAGGCTGCTCTGCCTTGCTGCAAAAACTATTGAAGCAAAAAGCATGATTTACCAACTCGACCCCATATACTATGGCTTCCCCGACCCCGAAGAGTCCGAACCAGATGGCATCATTGCCATTGGTGGCGACCTCTCTCCTGCACGCCTCATCAACGCCTACTGCTGCGGTATCTTCCCGTGGTTCAACGAAGGCGACCCCATCCTTTGGTGGTCCCTCGACCCTCGCATGGTGTTATACCCTAATGAGTTCCGATGTAGCAAAAGTCTTCATCGCGTGGTCAAGTCGGGCAAATACGATGTGCGCATCGACACCCAGTTCGAACAGGTGATGCGCCATTGTGCCTATGTGGACCGCACGGCACAAGGACAAACAGGCACTTGGATTACCGAAGACATGGTCCAGGCCTATACCCATCTCCATCATCTAGGCATAGCCCACTCATTCGAGACCTACCACAACGACACTCTGGTTGGCGGCCTCTATGGGGTCAGCTTGGGTCCCTTCTTCTTTGGCGAATCGATGTTCCACACCATGTCCGACGCATCCAAGGTGGCATTTGTACGGCTTGTGCAGTTCTGCACCGACCACCATTTCCGCCTTATCGACGCGCAACAGGAGACTCCGCACCTGGCTTCACTAGGTGCTCGTCCCATTCCGCGCAGCGAATACCTCACGGAGCTCAACGCCATCGGGGCCGACAACACCCTCCAAGGCAATTGGGGGCAACTATGACACCCGCTGTCGTTGGGAGACTACCAAACGTTGTAGTGTATCCTTGCGGGGTCCCACTTGTCTTTGGGCTGCTCGTTTCCTGCAGGATAGCCAATAGGCACTACGCAGTATGGCACCACAGTGGCGGGCAGTGCTAAGGCACGCTTCACCGGCTCCATACGGTCGGCATAGGGGTAGCATGCCGTCCAGCAGGCACCCAATCCATAGGCCTCGGCCAGCAATAGCAAATTCTCGGTCACGGCACCCATGTCGTCGCGCCATAGATGGTTCACCTGCACCACTGGCTCCCCATTGGGATTGTCGGCAGGGGGACGCGAGACTGTTGTGTCGGCACAGATTACAACGATGGCTGCAGCCTGCTCGAACTTGGGCATATTGAAATTGCCCTCGAAGATTTCGCCCAAACGGCTCTTGTCTGTGATAACCACAAAGCTCCACGGACGCCAATCGCGGCCCGAAGGAGCAGCCATCGCTGCCCGTAGCAGGTTCTCCATCACGTCAGAAGCAATGGTGTCGGAAGTGTAAGAACGTACACTCTTGCGCTGCAAGATGTTGGAAAGCACCGTTTCGTAAACGGGTGCGGACTCCTCCTGTTGATTTTCGCATTGGCACCCACACATCAGTAGCGTGCCCATCAGCAATGCTGACAATACAAATCGTTTCATTGTGTTACTTGTTTTGATTTAACATTCGTTTATTGTGGTCAGTGACCTGTGTACCAAATGTGCATGTGTCACTATTTATTGTTTTCATTTTTTTTGTTCGGATTGCGTGGAAACCAGCCTTTCTCCACACGCTTGCGTTGCTCGAAGAGTTCAATGATAGACCACAGGCTTGAAAAGCCAAAGACACCCAAGAAGGTTGACAACAGCGTGTCGGCTATAAAGAGCGAACCTGCGATGCAACCCAAGCCCGCCAAAAGGAAAAGCCACCAACACCCTACGCCCCAATAATATTCTGCCTTGATGACGACAGGGTGGAAAAGCCCTATGCACAGGAAGGCCGACACACCAATAAGAATACCCGTAAAATTCATGCCATTGAATGTGTTACAGGCCAAACTCCTTGCGAATGGATTCTATGTAGTCCAACTTCTCCCAGGCAAAGAAGTCCACCGTCTTGGTGTGTTCGTTACCCTGCGCATCTATCAGTGTCACGGGGGCGCTGTAGGGGTCGCGTCCGATGTGTCCATAGGCCGCAGTAGGGGCAAAAATGGGGTTTTTCAGGCCGAAACGCTCGATGATGGCATAAGGTCGCATGTCGAAAAGCATGCCTATCCGCCGTGCTATCTCGCCGTCGGTCATGTCCACATGTGCCGTGCCGTA
>CAZTVH010000294.1:0-1751 GCA_964616965.1 uncultured Bacteroidaceae bacterium
TGAATTTGTTGATTGATATATGGTAGGTTCTAAAAATTAGGATTAAAAGAAATTCCCTACAGGAAATAAATATTGTTAATCAATGCGTTTCTATTGAACGAAAAGCCCTAACGGGCTATTTTTAGAGGTTGCCATATACATTCAAAGACTAACACATTCACACATTTACACATTCGCACATTCTCTTTTCGGTTCGTGTCCTATGAATATTTTTCATTTGTCTGTGTGTAAATCAATTATTTTTGTGTATCTTTGCAAAAAAATAGTACCATGAAGAGATTGTTTACATTGTTGCTTCTGTCGGCGGTGCTGTCGGGTGGCATGGCATTGGCACAGAATGAACAGCAGCCCGAGACCGACCCTGTAATCTTGAACCGTATCGACCAATGGCAGGACTTGAAGTTTGGCTTTATGATGCATTGGGGCATCTATGCGCAGTGGGGTGTGGTGGAGTCGTGGAGCATCTGCAACGAGCCGTGGATTGACCGCAAGGGGGCACCGTATGTGGAGTATAAGCAGCAGTATCAGGCGTTGAACCGCACGTTCAACCCCACCCAGTTCCATCCCGACCAGATGGCGGCAGCCGCCAAGCGGGCAGGCATGAAGTATGTGGTGTTCACGACCAAGCATCACGACGGGTTCTGCATGTTCCGCAGCGCGGAGACGGACTACAGCGTGGCGGGCAGGGAGTGTCCCTATAGCCGTACGGCGCAGTCCGACATTACTAAGGCAATTGTTGATGCTTTCCGTGCGCAGGGGATGTGGACGGGGCTTTATTTCTCTAAGCCCGACTGGCACCACAAGGACTATTGGGCTCCCGAATGGGCTACGCCCGACCGCAATGTGAACTACGACATTGCCGACCATCCTGAGCGTTGGGAACGGTTCAAGCAGTTTACCCACAATCAGATTCGCGAGCTGACACATAACTATGGCGACATAGACATACTGTGGTTGGACGGCGGCTGGGTGCGCCCCGAATGGAGTGTGAACGAGGAGACAGAGCCATGGCTGGGTTGCTACCGCCACATACAGGACATCGACATGCCGCGTCTGGCCGCTATCGCCCGCGAGAACAACCCCGACTTGATTATCGTGGATCGCAGCGTGGGGGGACGTTATGAAAACTACCGCACGCCCGAGAAGCAGGTGCCCGACACGTTGCTGCCCTATCCGTGGGAGACCTGCATGACCATGGGCGACAGCTGGTCGTATGTGCCTAATGATCATTACAAGAGCACCAACCAGCTCATCCACATGCTCTGCGACATTGTGGCGAAGGGAGGCAATCTGCTGCTCAATGTGGGACCTGATGCCGAAGGCCGCCTGCCACAAGAGGCGTTGCAGCGGATGGAGGAGATAGGGCAATGGTTGGAATTGAACGGTGCAGCCATCTATGGCACCCGCCCGCTATACCCTTACAGTCAAGGGAATATCCGCTATACGCAGAGCAAGGATGGCAAGCATCGTTATGCCATCTGTCTGCTGGAGCCGGGAGTTCGTCACAGCCTCACGGTCGAGCTGCCCTTTGTGGTGAAGAAGGTGCGTCCGCTGGCTCCTACCGCCAAGCGCAAGGTCACATGCAAGACGGGCAAGAGTTCAACGGTTGTCAGTATCGTCGCTGCCGGCACGTTGCAGCACGCCGTGGTGTTGGAACTTTTATGAAAACTTGGCATAAGCTGGTTTTAGGGGTATTAGTTGATAGTTTACTATGGAGAGACAAGAACATATCTGCAAATTTGAGAAGTTGC
>CAZTVH010000294.1:1761-2571 GCA_964616965.1 uncultured Bacteroidaceae bacterium
TGGTGCTATTGGCTATGACCCCTTTTTTTTGGAAGGGTCAAAAGGGGAAGCCAGTATAGGTATAGAATTCTCTGCACTTTGGGGGATTAAGATAGCCTTAACAACCTCCAAAGATTACTAATAATCATTTCATTTTGACAATTTACTATGGAAAGACAAAAACATATCTGCAAATTTGAGAAGTTGCCATTAAGAATCACTCCGATTTTGTTCGACCCAGGAACTCAAGGTATTTATGAGAAGATCCAATACTTTAAAATGAGGCGCAGGAAACAAAAGAAAACCAAGGTGGTTCTACAATGCCGCACATGTAAAAAGTATGCTTTTGAATGCCCTTATTGCAAATCGATGGTCGAGTCGATGGATTATCCAATTAGAATTACCTGTCCTCAGTGTAAAAAAGAATTTCAAGTGAGATGGAAGGTCGTTCCATTTGAAGATAAGATAGGCAAATAGTATAGTCTGTAAATCGGTGTGTACATTGATTAGAATCATTGAAATATTAATATGGACATAGCTGTTTTTCTACTAATTCTGTCTTTTGTACTTTTGGTATTGTCTGCATGGTATTCGGTTCACGTTCTGGATAATTATGAAGAGCCATTCGGATTCTGGTTAATCATACGATTATTTCGTAGGTTTAAGCGAACAAAGAGATGGAAGTATCTTAGAGCATGCGTCTTTCTAATAATCTCTGCAATTTTTCATATCATATCATGGTTTATTTCTGTTATAGGTTAAAATTTCGTCATGGAGGATGTTCGGTATCCCCTTGTTGTTCTCGTTGGGCTGGATTTGCAATCCAGCCCA
>CAZTVH010000295.1:0-2565 GCA_964616965.1 uncultured Bacteroidaceae bacterium
CGTGCCCTATAAGGGGACGCTGAACGAGGTGCTGTACCAGATGGTTGGCGGACTGAAGGCGGGCATGGGCTACACCGGCTCGCGCAACATCGCCGCCCTGCAGCAGGCCAAGTTTATCCGCATCACCGCAGCCGGCCGCACCGAGAGCCACCCGCACGACATAGCCATCACCCGTGAGGCCCCGAACTATTCGAGATGAACAAGATAAACTAAAAAGTAAAAACTAAAACGTAAAACGTAAAAACTAAGTAATTGAAAGTTGAAAATTGAAAGTTGAAAAAGTTTTAGCTTGTAGTTTTTACCTTTTACTTTCAACAAGATAGAGAATTAATGAAGAAGATTTTCACCACGCTGTTGCTGACAGCCACCCTGATGGGAGCGATGGCACAGAAAGCCAACGACCCCGTCGTATTCGAGATTAACGGAAAGAACGTTTACAAATCGGAGTTTATGAAGGACTTCCTTCATTCGATAGGGAAAGACCCCAGTGCCGAACCGACGGCCTGCACCTACGAGAAGCGCAAGGCGTTGGAGGACTATGTGCAGCTGTATGTCAACTTTAAGACCAAGCTGACCGATGCCTACGCAATGGGGTTCGACACGCTGGCTGCGCTCAACCAAGAGCTGGCCGGCTACCGCAAGGAGCTGGCAGCCCCCTACCTAATCGACTCTGCCACGCTGCAGATGCTGCTACGCGAGGCGTATGACCGCAACCACTATGCGCTACACGCTGCCCACATACTGGTGCACTGCAATGAGTCGGCAACGCCCGCCGACACCCTGAAGGCATACGAACACGCCATGGAAGTATATCGCGAGGCGTTGCAGAGCGACAACTTCTACACTGTGGCACAGAAAGAGATGCGCTACCAACGCCTGAACGACCGCGACCCCTTGGTGCGCGAGAAGGCCGACCAAACAAACCCGACGGAGGGCGACCTGGGGTGTTTTACGGTGTTCGACATGATTTATGCCTTCGAGTCGGCAGTGTACGCCATGCAGCCCGGCGAGGTGTCGAAACCGGTGCGCTCGCGCTATGGCTACCACATCATCAAGCTGTTCGACCGCTATGAGTATTACGGCAAGGCACAGCTGGCACACATCTGGATTCCGGACAACGCGCCCAATGCCGAAGGCAAAATCAAGGATGCCTACCGCCAGCTGCAAGAAGGCATGGACTTCGGCTTGGTGGCAAAGAGCCACAGCAGCGACCAGACCTCGGCAAACAACGGCGGCCTCATGCCCGAACTGGCACCCAACCAGCTGCCCTACTCCTATGTGGAGACTATAGCAAAGGGGCTGAAGGTGGGGGAATACTCGCAACCGTTCCACTCACGCTACGGCTGGCATATCATCAAGTTGGTCAAAAAGGAGACTATGCCTGACTTGGAAACGCTGACACCCTACTACCGTTCGCGCATGACACGCGGCGAACGCAGCACCAAGCCCCAGAAGATGTTTGTGGACCAGTGCAAGGAGCGGTATGGCTTTGTGGACTACACCAAGGTGGTGACCTCGAAAAAGAAGGCGAAGCAGGTGACCTACGCCGCCAGCCTCGATGCCGTGCGCGCCATTGTGACCGACTCGATATTCTCTGCCATATTCAACTACGACCCCGAACAGATTACCGACATGAGGCCCCTGTTTAAGATTGGCGACAAGGAGTACGACTCACGCCAATTTGCCCGCTTCATTTATAAAAACCGCAAGGTACGTGTCATCTGCGACCTCGACATCTTTGTGGCCGAACGCTACCAAGAGTTTATCGACGCGAAGGTGCTGGAGTATGCCGACAGCCGTCTGGAACTGGACAACCCCGAATTCAAGGCACTGGTGGACGAATACCGCCACGGGCTGATGATATTCACCTACAACGACAAGATGGTGTGGTCGAAAGCCATCCAAGATTCGGTAGGGTTCGAAGAGTTCTACCGCATCGCCAGCCAAACACACAACTATAACGACACGAACGACGCTGTATACTTCTGGAACGAACGCGCCCGCACCAGCATCTACACCATACCCGACAGCACGGTGCTGCCACGCAGCAAGGCTTTGAAAGTGGTGGGCAAAGGCATCAAGAAAGGCTGGGGAAGCGACCAGATAGCCAACGAACTGAACAAGAAGGCCAAATGCGATAACTTTGTGACGAGAGAGATGGCCATGCTGGAACAGGGCAACCAAACTCAGCTGACCTCTAACGAATGGCACCCTGGCATATACGCACATGTGGCGGATTCGGGCTATCAGGTGATGATAGTGGAAAAGATACTGCCTCCCACGCTCAAAAGCCGCACCGAGGCACGAGGCTATTACCTGAACGACTATCAGAACTACCTTGAGGAACAGAACAACCTGGCCTTGCGCAAGAAATACAACGTGGTAATCCATCAGGACGTGATAGACGAAATAACATACTAACTAGGTGAAGGTAAAATTGAATGTGTTAACGTGTGAATGTGTTAACGTGTAAATCATTTGACTAACGAATTAACACATTAACGAATTCTTGAATGTGTTAGTCCTTGGTGCATCAAAGACTCACGAATTTACGAATTAACACAT
>CAZTVH010000296.1:0-2550 GCA_964616965.1 uncultured Bacteroidaceae bacterium
ATGTACCTAACGCCCGGCCTGCAGCCTTTTTGTTGTCAGAACGATCCTTAAAAATCTCTTCGCTTAGTAGTGTTTGCAACTCATCTATTGATTTGTATGCCATATTACTGATTTTTTTTTATGATTGCAAAGATACAATATTTTTTTTAGACAATAAAAAAAGCCGCCCGTGAGTAGGCGGCTTTGCTATTTAAATAATTGACGGGTCGATTAGATGATATCTTCACCTAAAGCCTTCACTCGCTTTCGCTCGTGGTGGCTATTAGATGATACCCTGATCCATCATGGCCTTGGCGACGCGCATGAAGCCGGCGATGTTAGCACCCTTCACATAGTTGATGGTGCCATCAGCCTGGCGGCCATACTGGACGCACTGGTCGTAGATGTCGCTCATGATCTTCTTCAGTTTCTCATCAACTTCCTTAGCGGTCCAGTTGATGTGACCAGCGTTCTGGCAGATTTCGAGGCCGGAAGTGGCAACACCACCAGCGTTGACAGCCTTACCAGGACCGAAGGGAACACCGGCACCCTGAATAGCGGCAATAGCGGCGGGCTGGCAGCCCATGTTGGAGACCTCAGCAACATACTTCACGCCATTGGCGAGAAGGGTCTTGGCATCCTCTTCGGCGAGCTCGTTCTGGAAAGCGCAGGGCATAGCGATGTCGCAAGGAACAACCCAAGCCTTCTTACCAGCGGTGAACTTGGCTTTGCCGGGGAATTTGTCGGCCATATCCTGAACCTTGTTGCGGTTAGAAGCACGCATGTCGAGCATGTAGTCGATCATCTCCTTGTCGATACCTTCGGGGAGTTCGCAGACACCGTCAGGACCAGAGATGGCAACCACCTTGGCACCGAATTCGCAAGCCTTCTGAGCAGCACCCCAAGCAACGTTACCGAAGCCGGAGAGAGCAATTCTCTTACCTTCGAGGGTATCACCCGTCTCTTCAACCATGTGCTTCACATAGTAGACAGCACCGAAACCGGTGGCTTCGGGACGCATGAGGGAACCACCCCAGCCGTAGCTCTTACCAGTGAGAGCGCCAGTGCTGTGCTCGCGGGCCAGTTTCTTGTACATACCGTACATGTAGCCAATCTCGCGGCCGCCAACGCCTACGTCACCAGCGGGGCTGTCCTGATCGGGACCGATGTTGCGCCAGAGTTCATACACAAAGGCCTGGCAGACACGCATGATTTCAGCATCGCTCTTTCCAACGGGGTCGAAATCAGCACCACCCTTACCACCGCCGAGAGGCAGCATGGTCAGGCTGTTCTTGAAAATCTGCTCGAAGCCGAGGAACTTCAGCATGGACTCGTTCACCTTGGGGTGGAAACGGAGACCGCCTTTGTATGCACCGAGGGCGGCATTGTACTGGACACGATAACCGAGGTTCACCTGGGTCTTACCCTGATCGTCAACCCAAACAACGCGGAATTTGAAGATACGGTCGGGCTCGACAAGACGCTCGACAATCTTAGCAGCCTCGTACTCAGGATGCTTGTTATATTCTTCTTCAACAGTCTCCAGGACCTCACGAACGGCCTGCAAGTACTCGTTTTCGCCCGGATGTTTGGCTTCCAGGTTAGCCATAATTTCGTTTACTTTCATGATATTTAATGTTTTGTATTAAACAAGAGTTTTATATTTGTGGCAGCAAATGTACGACATTTATTTGACATAAACAAAATAATTTCAAAAAAAAGTTTTTTTTGAGCATAGGAAGATGACTGCCAACCTCTGACCATGACAGTAACAACTGAGAAAAAGTCGAGAAAGCAACCTCTACATATAGCAAGTGTGGACAAAGTTGAGGATGCGGGGACGGATATAGTCGCGCTCTTCCAGATGGGACATGTGGGCGACGTTTTCCAGTAGGAGTACCTCGGCATGGCGGGCTTCCATAGCTTGTGCCAAAGCCAGTTCAACGGGGATGCGGTTGTCGCTCTTGCCGTAGACAAAGAGTATCGGGACTTCCAGTTTTTTGAGCACATGTATGCGCGAAGGACGGGTGGCCATGCCACGCTGCGCAGCAATAATGCTTTCCATTTTGGTCTCCAAGCACTGATCTTGCAAATCTTTGATTTCCTGATTCATCTGCTGGCGTTTGGAGGGGTCGAAAAGCGTAGGGATGAAATTGACCACATAACTGGCACGATTCTGTGTCACACGGTCACAGGTCTCAATGCGGCGTTCAATGGCCGACTCGGTGTCCGCCAAAGCATGGGAATGCAAAAGGCCAAGACCACGCAGTCTGTGGGGATAAAGGTCGGCAAAGGCGAGAGCCACATAGCCTCCCATAGAATGGCCAACCATCACACACTGCTCCACACCGGCATCGTCGAGGACGGCCTTCACGGCACGCGCCATCAAATCCATTGAGTGCACCTCGCCGAAGCATTCTGAATAGCCATGCCCGGGGAGGTCAATGGTGACGACATGCATAGAGCGGAGATAGGAGAGTACATAGGAGCTCCATATGTCAAGGTTCTGCAAGTAGCCATGCAGCAGCACCAAGGTCTGCTCATGCTCCCTGCCCTCGTCGCGATAATGCA